>JBPCND010000045.1:0-5250 GCA_051001655.1 Nocardioides sp.
CACCTGTCGTGCGCCGGTGCCAGATCTTGACGACGAGGTCGTCGCCGATGCCGATGCCCGTCCCTTCCATGCCGGCCCCCAGAACGGTGTCGGGCCGGTATCCCGACTGACGAAGGAAGTCAGTCCACCGCTCCGTCTGGTCCAGATCCACCGGGCGAGGGTCTCATGACGACCGCCACCACCGGGCCCTCCGAACGGGCAAACCGGCCCTCTACGTCACCTTTTCGCGCTCTGAGGTCCCGGTTTGCCAGTTTGGCGGCCCGCTTCCGAGTCACCTCCAAGATCGATGACGGCGCCGTGGCACACACCACTTTCGAGCACAGCCATCGTCGTGGCGCGCCTTGCGAGCCCGATGAGACCGCGATCGCGGCTGTGCGCGATTCTGGCGGCGTTGACCAAGCGGAACGGCGGCCCGCCTCCTCAGGTCTGGCCGCCCTGGACGTAGGAGTCGAGCTGGTCTCGCTCGAACTGGAGCTCACTCATCCGGTGCTTGACGACGTCGCCGATGCTGACGATGCCGGTCAACCTGCCGTCGGCTACCACCGGAATGTGCCGGAACCGTCCCTCGGTCATGGTGTGCATGAGTGCGTTGACCGACTCGTCGCCGGTGCAGGTGCGGACCTCGCTGGTCATGATCGCCGAGACCGGTGTGGACAGCACCCCGTCGCTCGCGTGCAGCCGCCGTACGACGTCGCGCTCGGAGACGATCCCGTCCACGGAGGTGCCGTCCGCGCTGACCACCAGCGCGCCGACGTTGTGCTCGGCGAGCAAGGCGATCAGCTCTCGCACGGTCGCGTCCGGGCGGATCGTGATGACCTCGTGGTGTGCCTTGCCGGCGAGTACTTCCTTGATGCGCATCGGCAGTTGCTCCCTCGTGCTCGCGGACAGTTGCTTCGCAGGCTAGTCACAATCGGAGCGCTGCAACAGGGCAACCGCCACGAGGCTGGGAGGATGTCGCGGTGACGAGGGTGAGGACAGCTCGGGACCGGCTCGGTCCGCGCGCCAGCCTGGCGATGATGGGCTGGCTGACCGTCGTGCTCTGGCTCGACCGCGCCGGCGGTGGTAGCGGCCTCTGGCAGCAGCGAGGGTTGGGCCTGCTGACCTGGACGGTGCTGGTCGTCGCGGTGCTCCGGATGTCACCGCTGGTGCGCGCACAGACGGCCGTTGTCGTGGCCTTCGCGACCGTGGTCGAGTACGTCGCCAGCCCCATCCTGCACGTCTACGAGTACCGCTTCGACAACGTGCCGATGTACGTCCCTCCCGGACACGGGCTGGTGTATCTATCGGCCTTCGCCTTGGGCCACGCGGCCTTCGTCCAGCGCCGGATGCGCTGGGCCGAGGCGACGGTGCTGATGGTGGGGGGTGCCTGGGCGGCGTACGGCGTCGTCCTGGCCGACCGGCCCGACGTGCTCGGTGCCTTCTGGTTCGGGTGCCTGGCCGTGTTCCTCGCGGTCGGCCCGTCGAAGGCGGTCTATGTGGGGGCATTCGTCGTGGTCAGCTGGCTGGAACTGATGGGGACCCAGCTGGGCACGTGGGTGTGGGCCGAGGTGGACTTCACCGGCCGGTTCTCGATCGGGAACCCGCCGTCCGGTGCGGCAGGGGGCTACGGCTGGTTCGACCTCGCCGCGCTGCTCCTCGCTCCGTGGCTGGTCCGCGTCTTCAGTCGGCGTCCGGCTCCGGAGCAGGCTCCTCCTGCGCAGGCCGCCGACGTTCGTTGAGGTCGTGCAGGGAACCACCGCGGCGTGGCTCCGCGTCGGGGTCTCCGTCGTCGGAGATCGAGCCTAGGAAGGCGAGCGCCTGCTCGTGCAGGCGTCCGTTGCTGGCCAGCGCGTCGCCGCCGAGCGGGCCGGGCGTGCCGTCCAGCGAGGTGAACGCTCCACCGGCCTCGCGGACGACGATGTCGAGGGCGGCCATGTCGTAGAGCTCCAGCCGCGGCTCTGCGGCCAGGTCGACCGCACCTTCGGCCACCAGCATGTGGGACCAGAAGTCGCCGTACGCCCGGGTCCTCCAGCACCGGCGGGAGAGAGCCATGAAGTCCTCCAGCCGACCGCGCTCCTCCCACCCGGACAGGGAGGAGTAGGACAACGACGCGTCGTCCAGGCGAGCCACGTCAGACACCCTGCACGGCGACGCGTTGAGCAGCGAGCGGCCGGTCCACGCGCCCCCGTCCTTCGACGCCCACCACCGACGGTTCAGCTGGGGCGCGGAGATGCAGCCCACGACGACTTCGTCGTCGACCATCAGCGCGATGAGCGTGGCCCACACCGGGACACCGCGGACGAAGTTCTTGGTGCCGTCGATCGGATCGACGACCCAGCGCCGTTCGCTGTGGCCGGTCGAACCCAGCTCCTCACCCACCACGGCGTCTCGCGGACGGGCCCGGGAGAGCGTGCGCCGGATGCCTTCCTCGACCGACTTGTCGGCGTCGGTCACCGGAGTCAGGTCGGGTTTGTTCATCACGTGCAGGTCCTGTGCCTTGAACCGGTTCGTCGTCAGCGAGTCGGCGTCATCGGCGAGCACGTGAGCGAGGCGCAGGTCGTCGGTGAAGTGGGTGGACATGGGGTCAGGCTAGGGCACTAGCATCCGGTCATGGAGTTCGCCGGGCTTCCCCTGCACCCCCTGGTCGTGCACGCCGCCGTGGTGCTGACACCGATGGCGGTCCTCCTCGTGGTCGCCTTCGCGATCCGGCCCCGACACCGGTGGCTGACCCGGTGGCCCACGGCCGTGATCACGGCGGGCGCGCTCGTCAGCGTCTGGGTCGCGCGGCTGAGCGGGGACGCTCTCACCGAGAGCCGGCCCGAGCTCGAGCAGCTGGTGCGGACGCATCAGGAACGCGGCGAGCTGCTGTCGTTGCTGATGGTGGTCTTCGCCGTCCTCACAGCGGCCGGCGTGTGGTTCCTCGGCGGGCCCTCGGTCCTCGTGTCCGGCCGAGGCGCGCGTGCGAGCAGGGCGGCTGTCCTCGACAAGGTGCTCCCCGCGGTGCTCGTCCTCGCGGCCGTCGTCGTCCTCGTGCTGGTCGTGCTGGTCGGCGACTCGGGCTCCCGGGCGGTCTGGGGCTAGTCCTCCTCGGCCCGCTCCCGGGCCTCGAGCAGCCGGCGGAACGACTCCACCCGCTCGGCCCCGGTGCGGCCGCGCACGACGGCCTCGTCCAGGCCGCACTCCGGCTCGCTGACGCCGTGGCTGCAGCCGCGCGGACAGTCGCCGGTGAGGGCGTCGAGGTCGGGGAACGCCGCGATGAGGTCCTTGGAGTCGACGTGCGCAAGCCCGAAGGACCGGATGCCAGGAGTGTCGATGATCCAGCCGTCCCCAACGGCCGCGTGCAGACGTGCCGACTCGGCGGGGTTTCCAACGGCCGCGTGCAGACGTGCCGACTCGGCGGGGTTTGGGCCGGGAGCGGGAAGGGCCAGCATCAGCACGGACGTCGACGTGTGTCGTCCGCGGCCCGTGACTGCGTTGACGTGGCCGATGGCGCGGTCGGTCCCCGGCACCAGCGCGTTGACCAACGTCGATTTGCCGACGCCGCTGTGGCCGACCAGCACGCTGACCCGACCTGCGAGCCGTGCCCGAACCTCACTCAGGTCGCCGCCCTGGCGGGTCACCACCGCCGGGACCCCCAACGGTCGGTAGGCAGCCAACAGGGGCTCGGGGTCGGCTAGGTCGGACTTGGTCAGACAGAGCAGCGGGTCGAGGCCGGCCACGAACGCGGCGACCAGCGCGCGGTCGATCAGCCGCCGTCGGGGCTCGGGGTCGGCGAGGGCAGCCACCACGACGAGCTGGTCGGCGTGGGCGACGATCACGCGCTCGACGGGGTCGTCGTCGTCGGCAGTACGACGTAGCACGGTCACACGCTCGTCGACGGAGACGATCCGGGCAAGGCTCCCGTCGTCACCGGACACGTCGCCGACCAGCTGGACCCGGTCTCCGACGACGACGCCCTTGCGGCCCAACGGTCGTGACTTCATCGCGGTCACCAGGTGCCCGTCCACCAGGCAGGTGTAGCGGCCACGGTCGACGGTGACCACCGAGCCGGGGACGGCGTCGTCGTGGCTGGGTCGGTCCTTCGTGCGAGGTCGGGTACGGCGTCGCGGCCGGTCGAAGCGCTCGTGGTCGTACTCCTCGTAACGATCCACTAGAACAGCCTCGACCACGCCTCGGTGAAGCCGGAAAAGGTCTTGGCCGTCGTGGCGATGTCCTCGACCTCGATGCCGTCCACCGCGAGGCCGATGATGACGCCGGCGTGGGCCATCCGGTGGTCGGCGTAGGTGTGGAAGATGCCGGGAGAGAGCTCGGCGGGACGCAGGGAGAGCCCGTCGGCAGTCTCGGTCACGTCGCCTCCGAGAGCGGTCAGCTCGGTGGCGAGCGCGGCAAGCCGATCCGTCTCGTGACCTCGGATGTGGGCCACCCCGCGCAGGTGGGACGGCGAGCTCGCCAAGGAAGCGAGCGCCGCAACGGCAGGAGTGAGCTCGCCGACGTCGTGCAGGTCGTAGTCGAGGCCGACGAGCTCACCGGTGCCCGAGACCGTCAGGTCGGCGCTGGCGAGCTGGACCTCACCGCCCATGAGGGACAGGATCTCGCGCAGGGCGTCGCCGGCCTGGGTCGTCGCACCGGGCCAGTCGCGCACGGTCACCGAGCCACCGCAGACGAGAGCAGCCGCCAGGAACGGTGCGGCGTTGGACAGGTCGGGCTCGACGACGACGTCCACGGCGCGGATCGTCCCCGGCAGCACGCGCCACCTGTTCGGCTCGCTGTCGTCGACCTCGACGCCACGGAGCCGAAGCTGGTCGACGGTCATCTCGATGTGCGGCAGGGACGGCACCGGCTTGCCGTCGTGGCGGACGTCGACCCCGCGTTCGTAGCGCGCTCCCGACAGCAACAGGGCGGAGATGAACTGGCTGGACGCGGAGGCGTCGATGCCCACCACGCCTCCGCGCACCGAGCCGTGACCCAGCACGGTGAAGGGCAACGCCCCCCGACCTTGGTCGTCCACGTCCACCCCGAGCTGCCGAAGGCCGTCGAGCACCGCGTGCATCGGTCGGGTGCGGGCGGGTGGGTCACCGTCGAAGACGACCGGCACCTCGGACAGCGCGGACACCGGCGGGACGAATCGCATCACGGTGCCGGCCAGGCCGCAGTCGATGACGACACCGTCGCGCTGTCCGATCCGGGACCCTGGTGCCACCACCCAGTCGTCGTTGTGCGTGTCGATCTCGGCCCCCAGTTCTGACAGGGCGGTGGCCATGAGCTCGGTGT
>JBPCND010000046.1:0-5700 GCA_051001655.1 Nocardioides sp.
GGATACGGAACGGTCCGGGTTAACCGTTCGCAGATCTCACCAGGAGCGTTGGCCGCGCTTCACGGGCAGGAGCTCGGTACCGAGGACGCGCCCGCACGGTACGACACAACGGTCAGTGTCGTCGCCTCACGGCTCGCCGACCGTGCAGCAGCCGCCAGGGGGTCAGCCGCGGAGGTGCTCACCGCCACGGCCGGCCTGGCCCGGGACCCCGGGCTCCGCACCACCGTCGTGGGACGACTGGACCGGGGGGAGCGGCTGCTGGCTGCCATCGACGGCAGCGTGGAGCAGTTCGCCGACCTGTTCACCCAGATGGGTGGCCTGATGGCCGAGCGGGTGACCGACCTGCGCGACCTCGGCCGTCGGCTGACCGCCGAGGTCGCGGGCGAGCCGGAGCCCGGCGTACCCAACCCCGAACAGCCCTCGGTCCTGGTCGCCGAAGACCTCGCGCCCGCCGACACCGCCGGCCTGGACGCCGCGAAGGTGCTCGGGCTGGTCACCGAGCGCGGAGGCCCCACGAGCCACACCGCGATCATCGCCCGTCAGCTCGGCATCCCCTGCGTGGTCGCCGTCGAGGGCGCGATGTCTCTGGATCCTGGTGTCGAGGTCCTCCTGGACGGGACGTCAGGGATCGTCGAGATCACCCCCGACCCCGCAACGGCGACCGGACGCGTCCGGCTGGACCAGGAGCGCCGGGCTGTCCTCGGGTCGTGGACCGGTCCCGCCCGCACCAGTGACGGCACTGCGGTGAAGGTGCTGGCCAACGTCGCCGACCGGAGGTCCGCCGAGGAGGCGGCCCGGTGCCCGGTCGAGGGCAGCGGACTCTTCCGCACCGAGCTGTGCTTCCTCAACCGCAAGGACGAGCCCTCCGTCGAGGAGCAGGCCGAGCTGTACGCCGGGGTGCTCGCCGCCTTCGGAGCCGAGCGCACCGTGGTCGTTCGCACGCTCGACGCGGGTTCCGACAAGCCGGTGGCCTTCGCGACCCAGGAAGGCGAGGAGAACCCGGCGCTCGGCGTCCGCGGCCTTCGGCTCTCCTTCGGCAACCCCGGACTGCTTGTGCGTCAGCTCGACGGGATTGCCCTGGCCGCGGAGCAGACCGGCACGACACCATGGGTGATGGCGCCGATGGTGGCGACCCTGGACGAAGCGGAGGTGTTCGCCGCCCAGGTGCGTGAGCGCGGGCTGAACGCGGGCGTCATGGTCGAGGTGCCGAGCACCGCGCTGCTGGCACACCGGTTCCTCGAAGTGGTCGACTTCCTCTCGATCGGCACCAACGACCTCACGCAGTACACGATGGCAGCGGACCGGATGGCCAGCGGCCTCGCGCACCTCACCGACCCGTGGCAGCCAGCCGTGCTGGCGCTCGTGGCGATCACCGCCGAGGCCGGCAGGCGGGCCGACAAGCCCGTGGGCGTCTGCGGAGAGGCCGCGGCCGACCCGCTGCTGGCCACTGCCCTGGTGGGCATGGGCGTGACGTCGCTGTCGATGGCGTCCGCCGCCGTACGCCCGGTGGGTGCGCACCTCGCAGGGGTCTCGATGGACATCTGTGAGCAAGCGGCCGCGGCCGCCATCGCGGCGAGGGATCCGGCCGCGGCGCGGGCCGCCGTGCGCGCCCTGGTCGGCTGACCATGCTCTTCGGGTGCGATTGCCGTCCTTCGTGAGAGTGTCGCGTCGCGCGGTAGTTCGGATAACACAGTAGTGTGCGCTACGTGGACACCACGCAGCTTCTCAAGGGGGTGCTCGACCTCGCCGTGCTTGCGGTGGTCGACGCCGAGGACGGCTACGGGTACGACGTCGTCCGGAGGCTCCGGTCCGGCGGCCTCGACGAGGTCGGTGACGCCTCCGTCTACGGCACGCTGCGTCGGCTCTATGCGGCTGGAGCCCCGACGTCGTACGTCGTGCCCTCCGACGAGGGTCCGCACCGCAAGTACTACGGGATCACCTCGATCGGTCGCAGGCAGCTCGCTCAGCAGCGCGACGACTGGGCCTGGTTCTCCCGCACGGTCACAGCGCTTCTCACGCAGGGCGTGCAGCCCGACCCGGACGCTCTGTGCGACCTCACGCTCACCCGACCCATCGACTTGGGGGCCTCCCGATGAACGACACCGTCAAGCTGCCGGTCCGACCCGAGGTCGCTGACTTCGTCGAGCGGGTCCGAGCCCGGTTAGCCGATCTCACCGACGAGGAGCGCGAGGAGCTGGTCGGCGGTCTGGAAGCCGACCTGTCGGAGCGGATCGCCGACGGAGGCGGGCCTGCGGACCTCGGTGACGCGAGTGCCTATGCCGAGGAGCTGCGCACTGCCGCCGGTTTCGAAACCGGCGAGCGTCGGCAACGACGTCGACGCGTGCCGCGTCCGCAGCTGCCACGCCGGTCGACCCGCCCCGTGACCGAGGTCGTTGCCGCTCGTCTTGACGACGCCCGAGCCAGGTGGGAGCGACTGATGGCCACCGGGCCATGGTTGGTGAACGCCTGGTCGATGACCCAGGTGCTGCGACCCGCGTGGTGGGTGCTGCGCGCGTGGGTGGCGCTTCAGCTGGTCGACATGTGGAACGGACCCTACGAGTGGCCGACGCTGGTGCCCAGACTCGGTGATGCCTGGTCCGGGCTGGTCCTGCTCGCGATGGCTGTCGTCGGGTCCGTGCTGCTCGGCATGCGGCAGCTCTGGCCCGCCTCCGCTACCCCGAGGTCGGTGCTCGCTCGGATGGTGCTTCTCGGTCTCAATCTGTTCGCAGTGGTCTCGCTGATGGCGGTGGGGGACAGCTTTTCCTCGGCCGGCACCGTCAACCAGGCGGTGTCTATGGGGGGCCGCTTCACCGAAGCCCCGACAGGACTGGAGAACGACGGGCGGCTCGTGCGGAACGTCTACGCCTACGACGCGGAGGGTAACCCGCTCCAGGGGGTCCAGCTGTTCGACCAGAGCGGTCGGCCGCTCGCAGTCGATCCCGACCGGGTGCGGCGGGTCCGCTATCGCGACGGTGTGCCGATGACCTACGCCTGGCAGAACGGTGACCAGTTCCTCTGGAACGTCTTCCCGTTGCCGGTGCGCACGGACAACGGCGGCTGGGGGCGCAAGGACAGCGCCTGGGAGTCGGAGAATCCGCCGTTCCTTCCCGAGCCGCCGTTGGTCGCGGTGCCGCCCGCACTGCTGCCGCTTCCCTCCGACGAGGCGAGTGGTCCACCGGCGGACCAGTCAGGCGACCGACAGCGCGACCGGGACCGGGACCGGAACCGCGACCAGGACCAGGACCGCGACCGCTGAGTCGATCACCCACGATGCACGCTACGCAGGTTCCGAGGGGCAGAAGACCTGCGTACCGTGCACTCACGAGTCGGGGCCGACCCACCAGCCGCCGTGGCTTGCTCGGCCCTGCTGGCGTGTGCTGACCGACCGGTCGATTGGGAGTTCCTCGCGCCGCGCTGATAGCCTCGAAGGGTTGCCCAGGTAACACAACCGTGGCAACACCGCCGTGCAACGGCCGCGGAACGAGAGTGCCCGGGTGAACAGGCCCCGGCGCGCCGCGCAAACGAGACCGAGAGGAGCTGCGCGTGGCTATTGGAACCGACGCGGAGACCAAGAAGAAGATCATCGCCGAGTACGCCACCAACGATGGCGACACCGGCTCACCTGAGGTCCAGGTTGCGCTGCTCAGCCACCGGATCGCTCACCTCACCGAGCACCTCAAGGAGCACAAGCATGACCACCACAGCCGTCGTGGCCTGCTGCTCCTCGTCGGTCAGCGTCGTCGACTTCTGAACTACATGCAGAAGGAAGACATCAGCCGATACCGCACGATCGTGCAGCGCCTCGGCTTGCGTCGCTGATCGACACTGCTTCGTTGGCCGATCGGCAAAACTGAATACGCACGAAACCATCTCTGGAGCGACCACGGCGTGTGGCCCGGTCCTCGGTAGTGGCCTTCGGACGGTCCGGCGCACGTGCGGGACCGACCGCCGCGGGCCTCGATCGAAGACCGGCCCTCAACCGATGAGCACGCCCGCGTGATCGCTCCGCGACCACAGGAAGGGACACCCCATGGAGGGACCCGAGATCCACGCCGTCGAGACGATTCTCGACAACGGAAAGTTCGGTCAGCGCACCGTCAAGTTCGAGACCGGGCTGTTGGCTCGCCAGGCCGCCGGGTCGGTGACCGCCTACCTCGACGACGACACGATGCTGCTCTCGGCCACCACGGCCGGCAAGCACCCCAAGGACCACTTCGACTTCTTCCCGCTGACCATCGACGTGGAGGAGCGGATGTATGCCGCGGGCCAGATCCCCGGCTCGTTCTTCCGCAGCGAGGGCCGCCCGGGTGAGGACGCGATCCTCACCTGCCGGCTGATCGACCGGCCGTTGCGTCCAACCTTCAAGAAGGGCCTGCGCAACGAGGTTCAGGTCGTCATCACGGTGCTGGCCCTCGACCCCGACCACCCCTACGACGTGCTCGCGATCAACGCGGCGTCGCTGTCCACCCAGCTCTCGGGCCTGCCGTTCTCCGGCCCCGTGGGCGGGACGCGCGTGGCGCTCATCGAGGGGCAGTGGGTGGCGTTCCCGACCCACAGCCAGCTCGAGAACGCGGTCTTCGACATGGTCGTCGCCGGTCGGGTCACAGAGACCGGTGACGTCGCGATCATGATGGTCGAGGCCGAGGCCACCGAGCAGACCTGGAACCTCGTCCGGTCAGGCACCCAGGCGCCCACCGAGGAGGTCGTCGCGGGCGGTCTGGACGCAGCCAAGCCGTTCATCAAGCAGTTGTGCGAGGCACAGGCCGAGCTGGCCAAGCAGGCAGCGAAGCCGCTCGTCGAGTTTCCCGTGTTCCCCGACTATGCCGACGACGTCTTCGCCGCAGTCGAGCAGGCCGCCTCCGCGGAGCTGGCCCCGGCACTGGCCGTCACCGGCAAGCTCGAGCGCGAGACCGTCCTCGACCAGGTGAAGGCCGACGTGCTCGACAAGGTCGCCCCCCGGTTCGAGGGTCGCGAGAAGGAGGTCGGCGCGGCGTTCCGCTCGTTGACCAAGAAGCTCGTCCGTGAGCGCGTGCTGCGCGACAAGGTCCGCATGGACGGCCGTGGGCTCAGCGACATCCGCGACCTGTACGCCGAGGTCGGCGTGATCCCGCGGGTGCACGGTTCGGCGTTGTTCGAGCGCGGCGAGACCCAGATCCTGGGTGTGACCACCTTGAACATGCTCACCCTGGAGCAGAAGCTCGACACGCTCTCCCCGGAGAAGTCGCGGCGCTTTATGCACAAGTACGTCTTCCCGCCGTTCTCCACCGGTGAGACCGGTCGCGTCGGTTCTCCGAAGCGTCGCGAGGTCGGCCACGGTGCCCTGGCCCGCCGGGCGCTGTTGCCGGTGCTGCCGACGCGGGAGGAGTTCCCTTACGCGATCCGTCAGCTCTCCGAGGCGATGGGCTCCAACGGCTCCACCTCGATGGGCTCGGTCTGCGCCTCGACGATGTCGCTGCTGCAGGCGGGTGTCCCGCTGCGGGCCGCCGTCGCCGGCATCGCGATGGGGCTGATCTCCGACGAGGTCGACGGCAAGACCGAGTACGTCGCGCTGACCGACATCCTCGGAGCCGAGGACGCCTTCGGCGACATGGACTTCAAGGTGGCCGGCACCAAGGAGTTCGTCACCGCGCTGCAGCTCGACACCAAGCTCGACGGCATCCCCGCCGAGGTGCTCGCGCAGGCGCTGACCCAGGCCCGCGA
>JBPCND010000047.1:0-5432 GCA_051001655.1 Nocardioides sp.
CGGCCAGGTGCAGGCCGTCGACGGGGTCTCCTTCGAGGTCCCCCGAGGTGGCGCCCTCGGCCTCGTCGGTGAGTCCGGCTGCGGGAAGTCGACCACGGGCCGGTTGATCACCCGGCTCTACGACCCGACGTCGGGGTCGATGAAGTTTGACGGCCGGGAGATCAGCGCTCTGTCGAACAAGCAGATGCTTCCGTTGCGCAGCGAGATCCAGATGATCTTCCAGGATCCCTACAGCTCGCTCAACCCGCGCCACACGGTCGGAGCGATCGTCGGCACCCCGCTGCGCGTGCACAAGGTGGTGCCGGAGAAGAAGGTGCTCACCCGCGTCCAGGAGCTTCTCAAGGTGGTCGGGCTGAACCCTGAGCACTACAACCGGTATCCCAACGAGTTCTCCGGCGGTCAGCGCCAGCGGATCGGCATCGCCCGGGCGCTCGCGCTCCAGCCCAAGCTGCTGGTGGCCGACGAGCCGGTGTCCGCGCTGGACGTCTCGATCCAGGCCCAGGTGGTGAACCTTCTGCAGGACCTGCAGAAGGAGTTCGGGATCGCGTTCTTGTTCATCGCCCACGACCTCGCCATCGTCCGGCACTTCTGCCCGGAGATCGCGGTGATGTATCTCGGCAAGATCGTCGAGATCGGTGACCGCGAGACGCTCTACAACCGCCCTCACCACCCCTACACCCAGGCGCTGCTCTCCGCGGCCCCGGACGTGAAACAGGCCGCCATCGGTGGTCGCCGCGAGCGGATCCCTCTCGAAGGTGACGTGCCGAGCCCGGTCAACCCGCCGTCCGGCTGCCGGTTCCGCACCCGATGCTGGTTGGCGCAGGACATCTGTGCCAAGCAGGAGCCGCCGTTGCTCCAGATCGACAAGCGGCACAAGGTGGCCTGCCATTTCGCCGGAGAGTACGGCGCCGCTCCGGCCACGCCGGTCACGCTCAGCGCGCTCGGTGTCGACCAGGACGGCACCCCGGTGTCCGGCGCGACACCGACGTTCGAGGATCTGAACAAGGCCGGCTTCGCCGACATCTGGACCAACCTGTCCACGCACACGGCCGCCTCGGACAAGTTCTCCGACGGCAGGCCCTCCCATGCGATCGAGCACAAGAACGACGGCGAGGACTGGCAGGCGCCTCCCAGGTCCTAGCCTGTCCTAGGGTGGCGTCCGTGGACGGTCTCTTCGACATCGATACGCCAGACCCGCCGCTGCCCTCGGGTGCCGGTCCACCGCCCTCCGGCTCCGGCGGGACGCTCGAGGGGAACACCCACGCGTCAGCGCCGCTCGCGGTGCGGATGCGCCCACGCAGCCTCGACGAGCTGGTCGGTCAGCAGCATCTTCTTGCTCCCGGTGCTCCGCTGCGTCGGCTGGTCGAGGGGGACCAGCCGATGTCGCTGCTGCTCTGGGGGCCTCCCTGCACGGGCAAGACCACGATCGCCTCGATCGTCTCGCAACAGACCAACAGACACTTCGTCGAGGTCTCCGCGGTGGCGGCCGGTATCAAGGAGGTCCGCGCCTCCATTCACGCAGCAAGGGCCCAGCTGGCCCGCGGAGGGCCCGAGACAGTTCTGTTCGTGGACGAGGTGCACCGGTTCACCAAGGCGCAGCAGGACGCCCTGCTTCCCGGGGTGGAGAACCGCTGGGTCACCCTTGTCGCCGCGACGACCGAGAACCCGTTCTTCTCGGTGATCTCGCCGTTGTTGTCCCGATGCCTGCTTCTCACCCTCGAACCGCTCAGCGATGACGACATCCGCGCCGTGATCGACTCGGCCCTGACCGACGAGCGGGGGGTGGCAGGCGAGGTGGCCCTCGACGAAGACGCCCGGGACCATCTGGTCCGCCTCGCCGGAGGTGACGCCCGCCGGGCGCTGACCTATCTCGAGGCCGCCGCCGGGGCAGCACTCGCGGTTCCGGCGGGCCCGACCGGCGAGGACGCCGGAATCCGGATCGACCTGACGACGGCCGAGACCGCAGTGGACCGGGCGGCCGTCCGCTATGACCGGCAAGGTGACCAGCACTACGACGTGATCAGTGCGTTCATCAAGTCCGTCCGCGGTTCTGATGCCGACGCCGCGCTGCACTACCTGGCCAGGATGGTCGAGGCCGGGGAGGACCCCCGCTTCATCGCCCGCCGGCTGGTGATCCTCGCCAGCGAGGACGTCGGCCTGGCGGACCCGACTGCGCTCACCACCGCCGTCGCCGCCGCCCAGGCCGTCGCACTGATCGGCATGCCTGAGGCTCGGCTCAACCTCGCTCAAGCCACGATCGCGCTGGCGCTGGCGCCGAAGTCCCACGCGGTCATCTCCGCCATCGACGCAGCGTCCGCCGACGTTCGGGCCGGCAAGATCGGAGTAGTGCCGGCCCATCTGCGCGACGCTCACTACGGCGGCTCCAAGAACCTGGGACACGGAAGGGGCTACCTCTACGCTCACGACCAGCCGTTCGGCATCGCCACCCAGCAGTACGCCCCCGACGTCGTGGTGGACGCGGAGTACTACCGGCCGACGTCCTTGGGCGCTGAAGCCGTGGTCAAGGAGCGGTGGGAGCGGGTCCGGCGACTCATCCGGGGGACCGACGCCCCGCCTGTCGGCGAGGGACCGGCACGGTAGGCTCGTCTCCCATGGATCCCGGTCTCGTCGTGCTTGCGCTGCTCTGCGCCGGGCTCACGGGAGCGATGGTGATCATGGTGGTCGTCGTGGTCCGTGGACAACGCCAGCTCTCCGAGGACCTCGCCGCCTCACGTGAGCAGGTGAGCGCCCTGCAACGACGGTTGGATGCGCCGGCACGGCAGCTCGACGACCGTCCCGTGCAGCCCGGTCCCGACTTCGAGATCACGACGGTGAGCCAGCGCCAGCCACCTGGAGCGGCACTCGAGGTGGCCGACCAAGACACCCTCGCGCCGCTGGGCGGGCGCGCGTTCGCCTCGGTGGCGGTGTGGGAGTCGCTGGTCACCGTCTTCTCGTTCGGGTACGGCGTCCGCCGGGCCCTGTCCGCGGAGACCCGCAACCGGATCGGTTTTGAGATGCGCCGCGAGGTGCGTCGTGCGCGCAAGCAGCGCCGGCGTGAGCTGAAGGAGGCCAAGCGCACCCACCGGCGAGCCGACCTGGACCAGGACGCGGCATGAGCCGGGCGCTGTGGTTCGTGGCGGGGGCGGGGGCGGGGGTCTACGCGATGTCAAAGGCCAGGCGTGCGGCTGAGGCACTCACCCCCGACGGTCTGGCCGACCGGTTGTCGGGCCTCTCCCTGGGAGCCCACCTCTTCGGCGACGAGGTCCGAGCCGGCATGGCAGAGCGGGAAACCGAGTTGCGCAACCGGCTCGGCCTCAGGCTCCATGGAGACCACGCCCCGGCAGAGCTGACCAGGAAGGGCAACGACTGATGGACACCGCGGAGATCCGCAGACGGTTCATCGCGCACTTCGAGGCGCAGTCGACGTGGGGGAGCCACCAGGTCGTCCCGTCGGCGTCGTTGCTGCTCGACGACCCCAACCTGCTGTTCGTCAACGCCGGCATGGTGCCGTTCAAGCCGTACTTCCTCGGTGAGGAGGCGCCGCCGTACGACCGCGCCGTCAGCGTGCAGAAGTGCGTGCGCACCCCCGACATCGAGGACGTCGGCAAGACCACTCGGCACGGCACGTTCTTCGAGATGTGCGGAAACTTCTCCTTCGGCGACTACTTCAAGGAGGGCGCGATCGAGCTCGCCTGGGAGCTGGTCACCAAGCCTCAGGCCGAGGGTGGGTGGGGCCTGGATGAGAGCCGGCTGTGGCCGAGCGTCTACGTCGATGACCCCGAGGCCGTAGCGCTGTGGCGCAAGGTCACCGGGCTGCCGGACGAGCGGATAGTGCGGCTGGGCAGACGAGAGAACTACTGGTCCATGGGGGTGCCCGGGCCGGGTGGTCCGTGCTCGGAGATCCTCTACGACCGAGGGCCAGACCACGGTCCGGACGCAGAGTTCGCCACCACGCCTCGGCTCGAGATGCCCACGGAGCTCGAGGACCGCTACCTCGAGTTCTGGAACCTGGTGTTCATGTCCGACGAGCTCAGCGCGGTCCGCAGCAAGGACGACTTCGACATCTCGGGATCGCTGCCGAAGAGGAACATCGACACCGGCATGGGCCTCGAGCGCGTGGCGTACCTGCTCCAGGGCAAGGACAACATGTACGACATCGACGTGATGTACCCGGTGATCGTGAAGGCGCAGGAGCTGTCGGGCCGGACCTACGGCAAGAACCACGAGGACGACGTCCGGTTCCGGGTCGTCGCGGACCACGTGCGCAGCTCGATGATGCTCATCGGTGATGGCGTCACCCCCGGCAACGAGTCACGTGGCTACGTGCTGCGGCGGCTGCTGCGTCGCGCCGTACACTCCATGCGACTGCTCGGTGTCGAGGACCGTACGCTGCCTGAGCTGTACCCGGTCAGCCGCGACAAGATGAAGCTGTCCTACCCGGAGCTCGAGCGTGACTGGGAACGGATCAGCACCATCGCCTATGCCGAGGAGGACGCCTTCCGGCAGACCCTGCGCACCGGAACGACGATGTTCGACGTGGCGGCCCAGGCGGCGACGTCGTCCGGGGAGACGCAGCTCTCTGGCAGCAAGGCGTTCGCCTTACACGACACGTACGGCTTCCCGATCGAGCTGACCCTGGAGATGGCCGCCGAACAGGGCCTGGCCGTCGACGAGGAGGGTTTCCGTCGGTTGATGACCGAGCAGCGCGACCGCGCGAAGGCCGATGCCCGGTCCAAGAAGGGTCAGCACGCCGACGCGGGCGCCTACCGGGCGGTCTCGGACACCCTGGCGCGCGCGGTCGAGTTCACCGGCTACTCCGAGGTTGTCTCCGAGGCGACCGTGCGGGGCATCCTCAACGGCACCGGTGTCGTGGTCTCCGCGAGCGCGGGTGAGGAGGTCGAGCTCGTGCTCGACCGAACCCCGTTCTACGCCGAGGGCGGCGGTCAGCTCGCCGACCAAGGGGTCATCGAGCTGTCCGACGGAGCACGTGTGGAGGTGGTCGACGTGCAGTCGCCGATCAACGGCCTCGTCGTGCACACAGTGCGGGTCACCTCGGGCGAGGTGACGCTCGGAGCCCAGGCTGAGGCCGTGGTCGACGTCGAACGGCGCCGGTCCATCAGCCGGGCGCACACCGCGACGCACATGGTGCACAAGGCGTTCCGCGAGTCACTGGGAGAGACGACGACCCAAGCCGGCTCGGAGAACGCCCCCGGCCGCTTCCGCTTCGACTTCTCCTCGACCGGGGCGGTCCCCGCCTCGGCGATGGCCGATGTCGAGGCCCGGGTCAACGACCTAGTCCTGGCGGACCTCGCGGTGCACGCGGAGACGATGACCCAGGAGGAGGCAGTGCGTTCCGGCGCGATGGCGCTCTTCGGCGAGAAGTATGGCGACCAGGTCCGGGTCGTGTCCGTGGGCGACTGGGCCCGTGAGCT
>JBPCND010000048.1:0-2695 GCA_051001655.1 Nocardioides sp.
CGTTGACGTGGTCGTTGGGGTGCACCTGCGACGACTCGACGCCGGCGCGACCGGCCAGGGTAGCCAGAACCTCGTTCATGTTCATGTTCGACGACGTGCCGGAGCCGGTCTGGAAGACGTCGACCGGAAAGTGCTCGAGGTGCTGCCCGTCGACGATCTCGGCCGCCGCCGACCGGATGGCGTCCGCGCGCTCGGTGGAGATCACCTCGAGGTCTGCGTTGACCTTGGCGGCGGCGGCCTTGACGCGGGCGAGCGCCTTGACGTGCTCGGCCTCGAGCGTGGTGCCGCTGATCGGAAAGTTCTCCACGGCTCGCTGGGTCTGGGCCCGCCACAGTGCCTCTGCCGGGACCTGGACCTCGCCCATGCTGTCGTGCTCCACGCGGTAGTCAGCCATGCAGGTGAGGCTACAACCGGCGATTCGTCTGCGATCCACCGGCGCAAAACCCCCCATAAACAGTAGACGAATCGGGGGATGGGGGTGGGGAAAGTCAGCGGCGGGAGAGGTAGGTCCAGTACTGGTCGTTGCGGGCCGGAGCGCCGTGCGGGACCGGGGCCACGTTGCCGAAGACCGTCTGGAGTGCGTCGGCCAGCTCCGGCGCGTCAGCGGCCGACCAGACGACGACGGCACCACCGGGGCGCAGTGCCTGCGCCACCTGGGCGAGGAAGGTCTCCTGGTAGACAGCGGCATTGTCGTCGTAGACGAGGTAGCCCGGCCCGTTGTCGACGTCGAGCAGGACCAGGTCGTACGCCGAGGGTGTCGCCTCGGCCATCGCCATGCGGATGTCCGCTGTGATCACGGTCAGTCGCTCGTCGGCCAGCAGGCCCGGCCCGTGGGGGACGGTGCCGTCGCGCATCCACTGCACGAGCACGTCCTCGATCTCGACCACCTTGACCTGCTCCACGCGATGGTCGGCGAGCACCTCGCGCAGGGTGAAGCCGAGGCCCAGACCGCCGACGACCACGGCACGCGGTTCGTCCACCGCGGCAAGCGCAGCCGCAGCGAGCTGACGCTCCGTCGCGGTGTCGAGGGTGTCCATCACGAACACGCCGTTGACGCGCAGCTCCAGCACGCGCAGGCCGTGCTGGTCCTCGGGGTCGATGCGTTCACACAGGACGATCTCGCCCCGCTCGGACTCGGATCGGGCGACCTCGACGTGCTCCATGCGCGCGTCGTACCCGCCGGGTGGCGTGTCAGACCTGCGCAGACGCCTGGTTGGCCGGGGTCGGGTCGGCGCGGCCGATGGTCGACTCGCGTGCCACCAGCTCGAAGCCCACCCGGACGTCGCGCGCCGGGAGCTCGATACGCCGGGCGATCCGGTCGTAGAGCATCCCGACCGCGGTGCGGGCGATCGTGGCCTTGTCGGGAGCGATCGTGCTCAATGACGGGGTGCCGTAACGACCGTCCTCGATGTCGTCGAACCCGATCACGGCGATGTCCTCGGGGACACGCACGCCCCGCTGGGAGAGGACGCGCAGGGCCCCGAGCGCGAGCAGGTCGCTGAAGCAGAAGACGGCGTCAGGGATCTCCGGCCGATCCAACAGGGCGGTCATCGCCGTAGCGCCTTCCGCGCGGACGTAGCCGGCCACGTCCGGAGTCCACCCCTCCGTGGCGGGCAGGTCGGCGTCGGTGAGCGCCATGAGATATCCCGTCCGACGAAGCGAGGCTACGCCTGAGGCCGCATGCGCCTGGGACTGACAGCCGATCGCAGCGATCCGACGCCTGCCCCGCTCGATCAGGTGGTTCGTCGCGACCCGAGCCGCCTCGACGTTGTCGACCGCCACGTGGTCCGCGCCGCCCCCGGTGATCCGCTCGCCGAGAAGCACCAACGGGGTGTCCCTCAGCGAGGGGCGCAGATCGTCAGCCTCCAACGCCATCGGGCTCATGATCAGCCCGTCGATGAGCCGCCCCTGCAGACCGGCTGCGACCTCGCGCTCGCGGTCGCCCAGACCGTCGGTCTGATCCACCAGCACGGTCCACCCACGCTCACCGGCCGCCTCCACCACGGCTCGAGCCAGCTCGCTGAAGTAGGGCATGTCCAGCGCCGGGACGGCCAGCGCGATCAACCCGGACTGGCCCCGGCGCAGGCTGCGGGCCGACAGGTTGGGCCGGTAGTCGAGCTCGTCGAGAGCTGCCTGCACACGCTCGCGGGTCTGCGACCGGACGTGCACATAACCGTGGACGACGTTGCTCACGGTCTTCACCGACACTCCTGCGCGGCTGGCCACGTCGCTGAGCCGAACGGCCATGCGACCTCCTGCCTCGGTGGAAACGCGGGTCTCGACGGGTGGTCACGCGTTTTGTGATGGCCTCTTTACAACGATGTAATGGCAGGCTAGAACGGAGTCAGGACTGTGGCAACCGTCACGTCCGTGACAAGCAGTGCTCGGATGAACGCGCTGGACCACAACGACAGGAGCTCTCCATGACCGACACGACTTCTCGCCGAGGGATCGAGGCCAGGCTGAGCCGCCGGGGGTTCCTGGTGATCGGCGCTGGCACGACGGCTGCGTTCCTGGCCGGCTGCGGCGGTGGCCAAGGAGTCGGTTCGACGCCGACTGCCGGTGGCGAGTTCACCGGTGAGTACACCGGCCCGGCCGTGAACCTGGACTACTGGAACGGCTTCACCGGTGGAGACGGCCCGACCATGCAGAAGATGGTCGAGCAGTTCAACGACGCACAGAAGAACATCACCGT
>JBPCND010000049.1:0-20774 GCA_051001655.1 Nocardioides sp.
GGTGTCGGCGCACCCCGCTCGTTCATCACGGTGACGACCGCCTCACCGATCCCCAGCGAGGTCAGGACGGCGCCGAGGTCGTCGTACACCTCGGACACGGGATAGGTGCTTACCGTCGCCTTCAGCGCCTTGGCGTCGTTCGGTGTGTGCGCCCGAAGCTGGTGCTGGACCCGCGACCCGAGCTGGGCGAGGACGTCGTCGGGTACGTCGGTCGGCGACTGCGTCACGAAGAACACCCCGACTCCCTTCGACCGGATCAACCGCACCGTCTGGGTGATGGCTGCGAGGAAATCCTTCGACGCGTCGTGGAACAGCAGGTGCGCCTCGTCGAAGAAGAACACCAGGCTCGGCTTGTCGGGGTCGCCGAGCTCGGGGAGGTCGTGGAAGAGGTCGGCGAGCAGCCACATGAGGAAGGTGGAGAACACATCGGGTCGGTCCTGGAGGTCTGGCAGCTCGACGAGCGAGATCAACCCCTTGCCGTCCGGCATCGCTCGGAGCAGGTCGGCCGTCTCGAACTCCGGCTCTCCGAAGAACGCGTCGGCGCCCTGGTCGGAGAAGGCGATCAGCTCGCGGAGGATCACCCCTGCGGTCGAGGAGGAAAGCCCCCCGAGGCTCTTCAGGTCTGCCTTGCCCTCGGCGGAGGTCAGGAACTGAACGACCGCCCGGAGGTCCTCGAGGTCGAGCAGCGGAAGCCCGGCCTTGTCGGCGTAGTGGAAGACCAACCCGAGCGAGGACTCCTGGGTGTCGTTGAGCCCGAGCACCTTGGCCAGCAGGATCGGCCCGAAGGCGGTCATGGTCGCCCGCAACGGGATGCCCGTCCCCTCGCCACCGATCGCGAAGAACTCGACCGGGAAGCCCTGCGCCCGCCACATCTGGCCGACGGAGCGGGCGCGGTCCTCGATCTTCTGGCCCGCCTCGCCGGGCGTCGAAAGGCCGGAGAGGTCACCTTTGATGTCGGCAGCGAAGACCGGGACGCCTTGGGCGGAGAGCTGCTCGGCCAACAGCTGCAGCGTCTTGGTCTTTCCGGTGCCGGTGGCCCCGGCGACGAGCCCGTGCCGGTTAAGCATGGCGAGCGGGATCTTGATCGGGACCTCGGCCAAGGTCTCGGCGTCGAGCATCAGCCCGCCGAGCTCCAGAGCCGAGCCTTCGAAGCGGTAACCCGCCGCAACCGCGGCTGCGAGCGGATGCAGTGTGCCGGCGGGCGGCTGCTCGGTCATGCAACGACCCTACCCACCTATGCTGGCCTGCGTGATCTTCAAGCGAGTCGGCGCCATGAGGCCCTATCCGGAGCACGGTTTGGCACCTCGTGACTGGGCATCGCTCCCGCCGCGACAGGTCCGTCTCGACGAGCTCGTCACCACCAAGGACACCCTCCAGCTCGCCGCTCTGCTCGACGAGGACTCGACGTTCTTCGGCGACCTGTTCGCCCACGTGGTCGAGTGGCGCGGCGACCTCTACCTCGAGGACGGCCTGCACCGCGCGCTCCGGGCGGCGCTCCAACAACGCCTCGTCCTTCACGCGCGGGTGCACGTCGTGGCAGGCTGACACCCCATGAACTCCCGACACCTGACGACCGGTATCACGCTGCTGGTGCTCGTCGGCATCCTCACGGTCGGGTTCTTCTTCGGCCTGGACAAGCTCCTGGAACCCATCGGTGACGGCACGCCCACCACCGAACCGACATCGTTGTGCAGCACCGTGGACAAGGGACAGCGGCTGCGCAGCAGGCAGGTCGTCGTCAACGTCCTCAACGGCGGCACCCGTGCGGGCCTGGCCGGATCCACCTTGGAGTCACTCGCTGCCCGCGGATTCCGGGCCGGCGAGGTGGGCAACGCTCCGAGCAACCGGGTCCAGCGGGTGCAGGTCTGGGTCGTGGCCGGTGAGAAGTCCGCCGGTCAGCTGGTGGCTTTGAACTTCGGCCCGAGGACGCCTGTCGTGAAGCGGGCGGATGTCGTCGAGGGCGGCGTGGACGTCGTCGTCGCGGACGGGTTCGTGGAGCTCGCGGATCGCGTGAAGAGCATCCGGGTCCGTAGGTCGATCGAAGTGTGTCCACCCAGCACCACCGCCGAGGTCGGCTAGAGCGCTGGTCAGGTCGGCGGGCCCTGGACGTCCAGCCAGTCCGCGAGCCGGCCGCGCTGGGAAACCGCTCGTAGTCGGGTCTCGGTCGCCTCCCGCAGCTTGCGCGGCGTGACGACCAGGAGATCATCGCCCTTGCGCAGAACGGTTCTCTCGTCGGGGACCAGGGTCTGGCCGTCCCGGACCACCAGCGAGACCGAAGCTCCCAGCGGCAGGCGCAACTCTCCCACCTCGACGCCGTGAAGTCGCGAGCGGCGCGTGATGGCGACCTGCAGCAAGTCCGCGGCAACCCGCTCGAGAGGTGCGGCCTCGACCTCGAGGTCGCGAGGCTCGTTGCGCCGAACCACTCCGAGGACCCGCGCCACCAGTGGCAGTGTCGGGCCGGTCAACAACGTGTAGATCACCACCATCACGAAGACGATGTCGAAGATCTCTGCGGACCGGTCGACGGCGGCGGCGAGCGGGATGGTCGTCAAGACGATGGGTACGGCGCCGCGCAACCCCGCCCAGGACACGAACAGCTGCTCCCGCACTGACATCTGGCTCGCCCACGAGCAGGCCAACACCGACAGCGGGCGGGCCACGAAGGTCAGCAGCAAGCCCGCCATCACCGCCATCAGCACGTGGTCCCAGGTGATCCGCCCGGGTGACACCAGCAGGCCGAGCATCACGAAGAGTCCGATCTGTGCGAGCCAGGCCACCCCCTCGGCGAAGGACCTGGTGGGGCCGCGGTGCGGGAGCTCGCTGTTGCCGAGGACCAGGGCCGCCGTGTAGACCGCGGCGAAGCCCGAGGCGTGCAGGGCGGCCATGCCGGCGTACGCCAGCACGGTCAAGGCAAGGACCGCGATGGGGTAGAGGCCGGACGACGGCAGCGCCACACGCCGCATCACCCAGGCGCCGCCGAAACCGACGGCCAGGCCTCCGACCACGCCGAGGGTGAGCTCGTAGAGCACGATGCCGACGAAGCCGAGGACGCCGTGCTCGAGCGCCGTGCCCGAGCTGACCAGGGTCACCAGAAGCACGGTGGGGGCGTCGTTGAGGCCGGACTCGGCCTCCAACGTTCCGGTCAGCCGACGTGGCAGAGGCACCCGGCGCAGCACCGAGAAGACCGCTGCCGCATCGGTCGGTGAGGTGACCGCGCCAAGCAGGACCGCCGTCTGCCAGTCCATGCCGAAGAGGTAGTGGGCACCGCCGGCGACGACACCGATGCTGACGGTCACCCCGAGGGTGGCCAGGGCGACCCCCATCGGCATGACCGGCCTGATCTCACCCCAGTGCGTGGTCAGACCGCCCTCGGCGAGGATGAGCACGAGAGCCGCGAAGCCCAACGCATGGGCGACGTCAGCGTCCTCGAAGCCGATGCCGGCCCCGGACTCGCCGAGGAGCACGCCCATGAAGAGGTAGACCAACAAGCTGGGCAGTCCCACCCGGACCGAGAGCCGGACAGCAAGGATGGCGACGAGCATCACGACTGCGCCGATCAGGAGGACCGAGTCCAGCTGCTGCGCGTCGAAGCTCACACATCACCTCGGCGGATCGGCGAAGAGATGTCGAGTCTAGGGGAACGATGACGGGCGGCCGTCCTCGTCGGGGGATGGACGAGGACGACCGCGCTCGTGGGAGTGATGCCGGGACCCCTCATGACAGAGCGTTCCGCTACCGGTCCGGACACGCCATAGCCCATCTGGGTGATCAGCCGTCCGCGGGGCCGGCGCCCCGGTCTGCGCGCTCTACGGCGGGTCACACCGCGTCGGGCAGTCCGGTTCGTAGGATCCGGGCATGGCATTCGAACTGCACGCCGACGCCGACGGCTCCAGCATCACGTTCGGCGACCGGGCGTCCTACAGCTTCAACCAGGCCGGGCCGTGCCGAGTCGGCGCATCTGCACGCCGGTACGACGTCATCCGAGCGTCTCGGGTGCCGGTCCGGTCCGCAGTGGCACGAAGCGGTAGCTCCCGTGCCGGGTGACGGTGACCTCAGCTCCTGAGCGCACCACGAGCAGCATCGTGCCGGCGACCGGGATCACGAGGCGGCCGTCGTCGGCGAGCTGCTCCACCAGCTCGTGGGGAAGATCCCGCGCCTGGGCCGACACCAGGATGCGGTCGAAGGGCCCGCGATCCGGAAGGCCCAACACGCCTGGCCGCGCCGGCTCGATCGAGGCCCACTCCTGGCCGAACTCGCGGAGGTTGGCCGATCCGGTCGCCGTCAGCTCCTGGACCGCCTCCACGCCGAGGACACTGCCGGTCGGGCCGGTGAGGTGAGCGAGCAGCGCGGTCGTCCACCCCGAGCCCGATCCGACGTCGAGGGTCCGGTGGCCGGCTCGCACGTCGAGCAGCCGCAACATGTTCTCGACCGTGCGAGGTTGCGAGTTGGTCTGGCCGTGGCCGATGTCGACAGGACCGTCGTACTCGGCACGCTTTCTGGCCGCCCTCGGCAGGAACCCCGCACGCGGGACAGCCTCGAGAGCCGAGCTCACCGTGTCCACGTCGCCGACCCCAACCAGGCGTTCACAGCAACTAGTCTGCCGGGCAGATCAACATGCCGTCTCGTCTCATGCACTCCCGGTTGAGGACGAGGCCTAGATTCGACGGACTCGACGACTTGAGGGAGAGCGATGACCGAGCCCACCACGGATGACCCGATCGAGGCGCTTCGGCGCTGGACGACCTTCGGCGGCACCTGGGAGGTGGTCCACCGAGGGGCAGCTCTCGCGACGCTGTCGCTTCGACGTTGCGATGGCGGCGAAGAGGTCCAGCGGCTCTTCCTCGACGCAGCCACCCTGGATGTGTTCCTCGAGGCGTCGACCTAGAGCAGACATAGAGACCGGTCACCTGCGGTGACTGGAAGCCCCGGCACCACCCGTTCCCCGCCGTTAGTCGCTTCGTTCCGAGTCGGGGACTGCTGTCATGCGAAGGTTCGACGGATGAGGTACTCGTGGAACTTTAGGGCGGTGTAGTGGTACTGGCCGTCTGGATGGGCCGAGTGCCTGCCCACGTCCCACGACGCCCCCGAACCGGCACGCACACTCGCACCGACGCCCCCCTGAACGCCGAACCCAGGACGACGACCCGCCCACCGCCGCCCGGGACGGCATGCCCGGGACAACGAGGCACTGCATACGCGGGCGTCGGCCCGGCAGCCTGCCCAGAACCCAGCGCCGTCCCCGACCCCCTGTCTGGGGCCCGGAACGGCGCTGACTCCACATTCGTGGCTGGCGCGCGAGACTTCCGTGCCCAGCCCATGGCGGTGGCGGTGGGATTTGAACCCACGGTGGGCTTGCACCCACACACGCTTTCGAGGCGTGCTCCTTAGGCCGCTCGGACACGCCACCGCCGATGAGGCTACCGGAACCACACAGGCCCCCGAAATCAGGACGAGCCGCCCCGCTGGTGGTCGAAGAAGTCGTGCAACAAGGCGGCCGACTCCTCGGCCAGCACCCCGGAGACGACCTCGGGGCGGTGGTTGAGCCGACGGTCTCGGACGAGGTCCCACAGTGACCCGGCGGCGCCGGCCTTCTCGTCGAACGCCCCGAACACGAGGCGCTCGATGCGGGACAGCACGATCGCGCCAGCGCACATGGCGCAGGGCTCGAGCGTCACGACGAGGGTGCAGCCGTCGAGGCGCCACTCCCCTCGGACGCGGGCAGCCTCGCGCAGAGCGACGACCTCCGCGTGGGCGGTTGGGTCGTCGTACGCCTCCCGCTCGTTGCGTCCCCTCCCGAGGATCTTCCCGGAGGCGTCGAGCACGACGGCGCCGACGGGTACGTCGGAGGTGGACAGCGCCGCGCGTGCCTCCTCGAGGGCGTCCCGCATCGCCTCGACCCAGACAGCTTTCGCGGACATCGCTCGCCTCAGCCGGCGCTGACTCCGACAGCCTCTTCGTAGAGTGACCCGAAGCCGAGCCGGGACGCGATGTCGCCGAGCATCTCGTCGGGGTAGAGGTCGGCGTCGTCGAGGAGTGCCCCCATGTCCATGGCGCCCATGCCGAGGTCGGCCACGATCGCGAGGTCACCCGCCGGAGCCTGCTCGTCCTCGTCGTCGGGCAGCGGCAGTTCGAGCGAGGCCACAACGGCCCGGGCGATGGGCCAGTCGGTCGCGGCTGTCACGTCGCTGAGCAGCATCTTGGTCCGGGGGCCCAACACCCGCACGAGCAGGAAGAAGTCCTCGTCGACGGAGACCAGCCCCAGTGACCCGCCGTCGCCGGGCCACCGACGTAGCTCCTTGGCGAAGTTCTCGAGGTCTCCGGCTGTGTCCGGGACGAGCTCCTGGAGCTGCCAGACACCTTCCTCACGGTAGGCGACCAGGGCGAAGTCGATCCCCTCGGCGTTGGCGTCGGACTCGGCGCTCACTGGTGCCTCCTGCCTGGTCGGCGCGGATGCGCCCACCCTGATGGTGGCAGAGTGCCCGGCCTCGCACCAGGGAGCGACCGAGCACTAGGTTTGGACGCATGCGCATCCACGTCGCGGACCACCCGTTGATCTCCCACAAGCTGACGGCGTTGCGAGACGTTCGCACCGGCTCTCCGACCTTCCGACAGCTCGCCGACGAGCTCGTTGCGCTGTTGGCCTACGAAGCCACCCGTGACGTCCGCGTCGAGCCCGTCACCGTGACCACGCCGGTGGCGCAAGCACAGGGCGTGAAGCTCGCCGCGCCGAAGCCTTTGGTTGTGCCGATCCTGCGTGCGGGGCTGGGCATGCTGGACGGCTTCATGCGGCTCTTGCCGACCGCGGAGGTCGGCTTCCTCGGGATGGTTCGCGACGAGGAGACGTTGAAGGCGTCGACGTACGCCGAACGCCTCCCCGACGACCTCTCGGGCCGCCAGTGCTACGTGCTGGACCCGATGCTCGCCACCGGTGGCACCCTGGCCGCGGCGATCACCTTCCTCATCGACCGCGGCGCCGAGGACATCACTGCGATCTGCCTGCTGTCCGCCCCCGAGGGTTGCGAGCGTCTCGAGAGGGAGCTCGAGAACCTGTCGGTGCCGGTCAGCGTGGTGACCGCCGGGATGGACGAGCGGCTCAACGAGAAGGGGTACATCGTCCCCGGGCTCGGCGATGCCGGGGACCGGCTGTACGGCGTCGCGGGCTGACCCCGCCACACCCCGATTCGTCTGCGGTCTGCCACCGCAAAACCCCCCATATACCGCAGACGAATCGGGGGCTAGAGACTTTTCACTGCGCTGAGGAGCTTGCCGAGGGTGTCCTTGGCGTCGCCGAAGAGCAGCGTGGTCTTGGGATCGAAGAGCAGCTCGTTCTCGATGCCGGCGAACCCGGGGCGCATCGAGCGCTTCAGGAACACGATCTGCTGGGCCTCGTCGGCATCGAGGATCGGCATCCCGTAGATCGGCGCTCCGGGGGTCGTCTTCGCAGCAGGGTTCACCACGTCGTTGGCGCCGACGACCAGCACGACGTCGGTCTGCTTGAACTCGCCGTTGATGTCGTCCATCTCCTTCAACTGCTCATAGGGCACCTGGGCCTCGGCAAGCAGCACGTTCATGTGGCCAGGCATCCGGCCGGCGACGGGATGAATGGCGTAGTCGATGACGATGCCGCGCTCCCCCAAGACGTCCACGAGCTCGCGCAGGGTGTGCTGGGCCTGCGCCACGGCGAGCCCGTAACCGGGCACGATGATCACCTTCGAGGCGTATCCCAGCAGGATCGCGACGTCCTCAGCGCTTGCGGAGCGGACCGGCCGGTCCGATGCCTCGCCGGCGCCCAGCGTCGAGCCGCCCTTGAGCGCACCGAACAGGATGTTGAGGACCGACCGACCCATGGCCGTCGCCATCAGCTTGGTCAGGAACGTGCCCGCCGCCCCCACGAGCGTGCCCGCGACCAGCAGCAGGGTGTTGCCGAGCACGTAGCCACCAGCGGCGACCGTCAGGCCGGTGAACGCGTTGAGCAATGAGATGACGATGGGTACGTCGGCGCCACCGACCGGCAGCACGAGAAGCACACCGACCAGCAGGCCGACCAGCAACAAGACGACACCGGTCGCGCTGGCCGGCTCCGCCACCACCAGGACGGAGAGCGCTACCGCGCCGAGCAGGCCGGCCGCGAACACGATCGGGAGGCCCCGGAACACCACGGGCCGGGAGGTCATCAGCTCCTGGAGCTTGAGGAACGTCACCACCGAGCCGGAGAACGAGATGGCGCCGACCACGATGGTGAATGCCGTTGCGGCCAGAGCGAACCAACCGGCGCCGTCGGAGGCTTCGGTGCCTTCGGCGAGGTGTCCGAGCTCGAGGAGCGCCACGAGAGCTGCCGCTCCGCCACCCACACCGTTGAAGAGCGCGACCATCTGCGGCATCTGGGTCATCTGGACCCGCTGCGCTCCGATGAACCCGACCGCCGTACCGACTCCGATCGCGCCCAGGATGAGCGGGACGTGCTCGAGATCGAGGGCGAAGAAGACGACTGCGCAGCCCACCACGGCCGCCGCCGCGCCCAGCAGGTTTCCCGCCCGCGCCGTCCGAGGACCGGAGAGCCCCTTGAGTGCGAGGATGAAGCAGACCGCGCAGGCCAGATAGACCAGCTGCACCCACGTGGGGGTCATCGCGCCGGACCCGCAGACTTGTCGACCACGGGCGCCGGCGGCTTCCTGCGGACGAACATCTGCAGCATCCGGTCGGTGACCACGAACCCGCCCACCATGTTGACCGTGGCCAGCACCACGGCCACCAGGCCGACCACCAGACCGATCGTCGAGTCGGTGCCTCCGGTGACGATGATCGCACCGAGCAGGATGATCCCATGGATCGCGTTGGCTCCGGACATCAGCGGGGTGTGCAGAGTGGAGGAGACCTTGGCGATCACCTCGACGCCGACGAAGACGCTGAGCACGAAGATGGTCAGCCAGACGATCGGCTCGCTCATGGCGCGGCTCCTTCGGAGCTGGTCTCGACAGGACCGCCATCCGGCTGCGCCGGGCCTTCGACAGCCGCGCGGGTCGGCTCGTGCCATATGGTGCCGTCGCGGGTGACGCACGAGCCGGCGATGATCTCGTCGTCGAAGTCTGGGTCGAACGCACCGTCGCGAGTCATCAGGGTGACCAGGTTGACGATGTTCTGGGCGTAGAGCCGCGACGCCGGTCCGGGCATCTGCGCCGGGACGTTGGCTCCACCCCAGACCTGCGCGTGTCCGATCCGGACCACCTGGCCGGGCACCGAGCCCTGCACGTTGCCGCCACTCTCCGCTGCCAGGTCGATCACCACCGACCCAGGTGTCATCTGCTCGACCATCGCGGCCGTCACCAGTATCGGGGCCTGCCGACCCGGCACCGCCGCGGTGGTGATGAGGGCGTCGGCGGCAGCGATGTACGGCGCCAGCAGGTCGCGCTGGCGTGCTGCGCGGTCCTCGGTCATCTCCCGCGCATACCCACCCGCACCCTCGAGCGTCTCCAGCTCGAGCTCGATCGCCTGCGCGCCCATCGAGCGGATCTCCTCGGCGGCCGCAGCCCGGACGTCATAGGCCTTGACTACCGCACCGAGTCGCTTGGCCGTCGCGATCGCCTGCAGCCCGGCCACACCTGCACCGAGCACCACCACCTGCGCGGGTGGAACCGTGCCGGCCGCGGTCATGTTCAACGGAAAGAACCGGTGCAGCAGCCCCGCGGCCACGATCGCGGACCGGTAGCCCGCGACGAGCGCCTGCGAGGAGAGTGCGTCCATCGACTGGGCGCGGCTGATCCGCGGCACCAGCTCCATCGCGAACGCGGTCACCCCGCAGTCCCGCAGGTCTGCGACGAGGTCGAGGCTCTGGTTGGCCGGGAGGAACGACAGCGTGGCGGTCCCGGCCGGCAACGACCGGACCCGTGCCGTGTCGATTGTGGCTACCGAGACGACCAGTACCGCTCCCTCGAGTGCACCCTCGGACACGTCCGCACCGGCGGCGACGTACGCCTCGTCCGGATGCAGTGCGCCCTCGCCTGCTCCCGGCTCCACGACCACGGTGAACCCGAGCGCGGTCAGCTTGCCGACCAGCTCGGGCACGAGTGCGACCCGGGTCTCCCCTTCGCGCGACTCCTTGGCGACAGCGATCCTCACCTGAGCGAACCTAGGGCACCCGCAGGTCGGCGTCGGTCATTTGTGGCCCGCGTCTCGCATCGCGTCGGGCATCGACTCGCAGCGGCTGGCCAGCAGCCGGCGTAGCGCACCGGACGGCTAGACCTTTCCGCCCGTGGGAGCGGCGCGCGTCGACGCCGACCTCTCGTGCTCGATCTCTGCCAGCAGGTCGTCCGGGGGCGGATGCGTCTCGCCGGTGTCCGCACCCGCTCCGCCACCCACAGCGGTCCGCTTCTTGTTCCAGACGTCGAAGGCAACCGCAAGAAGCAGCACGAGACCCTTGATGGCCTGCTGCCAGTCCACCGAGACGCTCATCAGCGACATGCCGTTGTTCAGCACACCCATGACGAAGCCACCGATGATCGCACCGACGACGGTGCCGACACCTCCGGTGACCGCGGCCCCCCCGATGAACGCGGCGGCAATCGCGTCCAGCTCGAAGTTCTGGCCGGCCTTGGGGTTGGCCGCGGTGAGTCGGGCTGCGAACACCATGCCCGCGAGGGCGGCGAGCATGCCCATGTTGGTCATCACCAGGAAGTCGACCTTGCGGGTCTTGACTCCTGACATCGTCGCGGCATCGACGTTGCCACCGATGGAGTAGACGTGACGGCCGATGACGGTTCGTTGCATGATGAAGCCGTAGATCGCGATCAGTGCGAACAGGATCAGTCCGACGATCGGGAGCCCGCGGTACTGCGCAAGCAGGTAGACGAACACCATCACGACGGCGACCAGCAGGACGAGCTTGACCAGGAACGCCGACATCGGAAGGACCTCGAAGTTGTAACGCTGCGACGACGCCCGCTTCCGAACCTCCAGGTAGACCAGCACGACGGACATCAGCAACCCCAACAGCAGCGTCAGGTTGTGCAGGCCGGTGTCTGGGCCGACCTCGGGAAGGAAGCCGTTGCCCATCGCCTCGAACTCGTCGGGCAGGCCACCCACCGTCGCCCCGTTGAGGACCGCGAGGGTCAGCCCGCGGAACAACAGCATGCTCGAGAGAGTGACGATGAAGGCCGGGATCCCGACGTAGGCGACCCAGAAACCGTGCCACGCCCCGATCGCGGCCCCCAGCAGCAGGCAGAGCACGACGGCCAAAAACCACGGCACGTCGTACCTCGTCATCAGGATGGCCGCGACCGCACCAGTGAACGCCGCCACCGACCCGACCGAGAGGTCGATGTGCCGGGCGATGATGACGATGACCATCCCGATCGCGAGGATCAGGATATAGCTGTTCTGGGTCATAAGGTTCGTCACGTTCAGCGGCCGGAGCAAAATGCCCGCGGTCGTGATCTGGAACAGGATGACGATCGCCGCCAAGGCGATCACCATGCCGTACTGCCGGACGTTGCCCCGCAGCATGTTTCTCAAGGATTCCATCGTCCCTACCTCGTGTCCTTGGTCATGTAGCGCATGAGCGACTCCTGGTCCGCTTCCTCACGGCTGAACTCGTGGGTGACCCGCCCTTCGGCGAGCGTGTAGATGCGGTCGCAGAGCCCCAACAGCTCGGGCAGCTCCGAGGAGATGATGATGACGCCACGGCCCTGGTCGGCCAGCCGCTGGATGATGCCGTAGATCTCGAACTTGGCACCGACGTCGATGCCTCGGGTCGGCTCGTCGAGGATCAGCAGCTGAGGGTCGGTGAACATCCACTTGCTCAGCACGACCTTCTGCTGGTTTCCGCCCGACAGCTTGGCGACTCCGACCTCGACGCTGGGTGCCTTGATGTTCATGTCCTTACCGAAGCCTTGGGCGACCGTGACCTCTCGGCGGTCGTCGACGATGACGCCTTTGACAAGCTTGTGGAGGCCGGCTGAGGAGATCGAGGTCTTGATGTCGTCGATGAGGTTGAGACCGAGGCTCTTGCGGTCCTCAGTGAGGTAGGCGATCCCGGCCTCGATCGCCGCGGAGACGGACTTGAGATGGGTCTCCTTGCCGTTGAGCGTCAGCGTTCCCTCGATGCGGCTGCCGTAGGAGCGGCCGAAGATGCTGCGGGCGAGCTCGGTGCGGCCGGCACCCATCAGCCCGGCGATCCCGACGATCTCCCCCTTCCGGACGGAGACGTTCGCGCTGTCGATCACCGTGCGACCGTGGTCCTGGGGATGCATGACCGTCCAGTCCCGGACCTCGAACATCACCTCCCCGATGGAAGGCGTGTGGTGCGGGAACCGGTTCTCCAGGTCGCGGCCGACCATGCCACGGATCATCCGGTCCTCGTCGACCGCACCCTGAGAGATGTCGAGGGTCTCGATCGACCTGCCGTCACGGATGATCGTGATCTCATCGGCGATCTGCTCGATCTCGTTGAGCTTGTGACTGATCATGATCGAGGTCACACCCTTGCCCTGCAGACCCTTGAGCAGGTCCAGCAGGTGCTGGGAGTCGTCGTCGTTCAACGCCGCGGTCGGCTCGTCCAGGATCAGAAGCTTGACGTCCTTGGAGAGTGCCTTGGCGATCTCCACGAGCTGCTGCTTGCCGATGCCGAGGTGCTTCACCGGCGTCAGCGGGTTCTCCGCCAGACCGACGCGGGCGAGCAGCTCGATCGCCCGGTGGTTGGCCTTGTCCCAGCTGATGATGCCCTTGGTCGCGGTCTCGTTGCCGAGGAAGATGTTCTCCGCGATGGAGAGCTCGGGGATCAACGCCAGCTCCTGGTGGATGATCACGATGCCCGCGGCCTCGCTCTGGCGGATATCGCGGAACTGCACCTCCTGTCCTTCGAAGATGATCTGACCTTCGTAGGACCCATGAGGGTAGACCCCGCTGAGCACTTTCATCAGCGTGGACTTGCCCGCACCGTTCTCACCACAGATCGCGTGGATGTCTGCCCGGTGAACTGTCAGCGTGACGTCGGCGAGCGCCTTGACGCCGGGAAACTCCTTGGTGATGGAGCGCATCTCCAACATCGCCTGTTTCATGGTCAGTCACCTTCGTCCACGAGCGAGCCGTCCGCAAGATGCTGACGGATGGGTCGATGCCCGGCCGCGTCGCAGGTCAGCGACCGGGCATCGGATCGAGGCGACCGTCTCCCGGCCGTCTCGAGCGGTCCTACTGGATCTCGGACTCCTCGTAGTAGCCGGAGTCCACCAGCACCTCGGTCACGTTGTCCTTGGTGACGGGCACCGGCTCGAGCAGGAACGACGGGACGATCTTGACACCGTTGTCGTAGGTCTCGGTGTCGTTGACCTCCGGCTCCTCACCCTCGCCGATCGCCTTGATCATGTTCACCGTGACCTCGGCGAGGTCACGAGTGTCCTTGAAGATCGTGGCGTACTGCTCACCTTCGAGGATCGACTTCACCGACTGGACCTCGGCATCCTGGCCGCTGACGACCGGAAGGGGCTTGTCGCCGCCGCCGTAGCCGTTGGCCTTGAGCGCGGCGATGATGCCGAGTGAGAGGCCGTCGTAGGGAGACAGCACGCCCTGCACGGTCTCTTCGGTGTAGGTCGAGGTGAGGATGTCCTCCATGCGCTTCTGCGCGGTGGCAGGGTCCCAACGCAGGATTGCAGCCTGGTCGAAGTCGGTCTGGCCGGACACGACCACCATGTCGCCGGAGTCGATCATCGGCTGCAGGATCGACATCGCGCCCTCCCAGAAGAAGGTCGCGTTGTTGTCGTCTGGTGACCCGGCGAAGAGCTCGACGTTGTACGGGCCCTCACCACTGGCCTCGAGACCCTCGACGAGGGTCTCGGCCTGGAGCACGCCGACCTGGAAGTTGTCGAAAGTCGTGTAGTAGTCGACCGTGTCCGAGTCAAGGATGAGGCGGTCGTAGGCGATGACCGCGACGTCGGTGTCCTCGGCCTGCTGCAGCACCTCGCCCAGTGCCGTGCCGTCGATGGCCGCGATCACCAGGACGTCGACGCCCTTGGTGACCATGTTCTCGACCTGTGAGACCTGGGTCGGGATGTCGTCCTCGGCGTACTGGAGGTCGACCTCGTAGCCGGCAGCCTCGAGCTGCTCCTTGATGTTGTTTCCGTCGGCGATCCAGCGTTCCGAGGACTTCGTGGGCATGGCCACGCCGATCGTGCCGGCGTCACCCCCCGCTCCTTCGTCCCCTCCGCCACAAGCGGCCAGGGACAGCGCCAGCGCGCCCGCAGCCATGGTTGCGATGATTCTTCGCACTACAGTTCTCCATTCAGTGGTGAGGACGAGGGGACTTCCCTGTCCGTCATGGTCCTGCTCTCTGCCTTCGCGACGATGTCCATCGACGACCTCAGAAGCCTTGTGCCAGGCGGTGGTAGGCCTGGTTCCATCGGAGCTCCTGACCGAACCGACGGGTTGTCGTGCTCGCGTCGACGAGCGCCAGCTCACTGCCCGTCATATCCGTGAGATCCCACAGGTGATCGCTGGTCAGGGCCGAGGAGAGGACCGTGTGGTGGGGTCCTCCTGCCGTGAGCCAGGACTCCGTCGACGTGCGCAGGTCCGGGCTCGGTCGCCAGACGGCCCGGGCCACCGGGAGACGGGGCAGGGGCGCATCGGGTACGACGACCTCCACCTCGTTCGCGACGAACCGGAACCGCTCCCCGAGGTCGGCCAGCCCCACCACGACCGCCGCGCCGGGTGTCGCGTCGAAGACGAGGCGGACTGGGTCCTCGCGTCCGCCGATGCCCAGCGGGTGAATCTCCAGCGACGGCCGTGCGGAGGCAATCGACGGGCAGACCTCGAGCATGTGCGCACCGAGGATCTTCTCGTCGCCAGGAACGAGGTGGTAGGTGTAGTCCTCCATGAAGGAGGTGCCTCCGGTCAGGCCTGCGGCGACGACCTTCAAGGTGCGCAACAGCAACGAAGTCTTCCAGTCGCCCTCGCCGCCGAAGCCGTAGCCGTCGGCCATCAGCCGTTGCACCGCGAGGCCGGGGAGCTGGCGCAGCCCGCCGAGGTCCTCGAAGTTCGTCGTGAAGGCCGTGAAGCCTCCTGCGGTCAGGAAGTCGCGCAGCCCCAGCTCGACGCGGGCGCCGTACTGCAGGCTCTCGTGCCGGTCGGCACCGCGCCGCAGCTCGTCGGCCACGTCGTAAAGGTCCTCGTAGTCCTTCACGAGCTCGTCGACCCGCGGGTTCTCCACCGCGTCTACCACGGCGACGAGATCGTTGATGCCGTAGGTGTTCACCGAGACGCCGAACCTGAGCTCGGCCTCGATCTTGTCGCCCTCGGTGACCGCCACGTCACGCATGTTGTCGCCGAAGCGCGCCAGCCTCATCGTCGACATCTCGGCGCGGCCGGCCGCGGCACGCGCCCACGTGCCGATCCGGCCGGTGACTTCTGGGTCGGACACGTGACCGGCGACCGTCTTGCGCGAGACGCCCAAACGAGTCTGCACGAACCCGAACTCTCGGTCGCCGTGGGCGGCCTGGTTGAGATTCATGAAGTCCATGTCGATGTCGGCCCAGGGCAGGGCGACGTTGACCTGCGTGTGCAGGTGCAACAACGGCTTGCGCAGCAGGTCGAGACCGGTGATCCACATCTTCGCCGGACTGAACGTGTGCATCCAGGCGATGACGCCGATGCAGGAGTCGTCGGTGTTGGCCTCCAGCATCAGGCGGCGGATGGCGCCGGTGTCGGTGAGCACCGGCTTGGCGAGGACCTGCACAGGCAATTCGGGGCTGTCGTCGAGGGCGTCGGAGATGGCACGGGACTGGTCGACGACCTGGTCCAGCACGTCGTCGCCGTACAGCCCCTGGCTTCCGGTGAGGAACCACACGGTGCGAGTCTGCTCAGCCATCGAGAGTCCCGCGGACCAAGGGGACGGCCTGGCCGTAGACGTTCTGATAGCGGTCGTGGAGCGAGTCGATGTCGGACTGCGCGATCTCGAGCGGGGAGCCGAGCTGACGGGCGATGTGCACGGTGCGGGCCACGTCCTCGACCATGACGGCGGCCTGCACGGCGGCCTTGGCGTTGGCGCCGATCGTGAACGGACCGTGGTTCTTCATCAGGACGGCCGGGGACCGGCTGGACCGCAGGGTCTCCACGATGCCGCGACCGATGGAGTCGCCCCCGATGGTCGCGAAAGGCCCGACCGGGACCTCCCCGCCGAACTCGTCGGCGACCATGGTGAGCACACACGGGATCGGCTCCCCCCGGGCCGCCCAGGCGGTCGCATAGGTGGAGTGGGTGTGGACCACTCCACCGACCTCGGGCAGGTGGCGGTAGACGTAGGCGTGCGCGGCCGTGTCCGACGAGGGCTGACGCTCTCCCTCCACGAGAGTGCCGTGCAGGTCGGTCACCACCATCGCGTCCGCGTTGAGCTCGTCGTAGGACACTCCCGAGGGTTTGATCACCATCAGGTTCTGCCCGGGGACCCGCGCCGAGACGTTGCCCGCCGTCCAGATGACGAGCTGGTAGCGGGTGAGCTCGGCGTGCAGGTCGGAGACGGTATGTCGGAGCGCTTCGACGGTCCGGGCCACGTCGGCCGTGATCGTCATGCCACCTCCTGCGGCTCACGAGCGCTGCGGCTGCTCACGGCTCGCCGCCGGATCGCCTTGAGCCGGTGCATCACGTCGTTGTTGCGAAGGCCGAAGTAGTCGTGCAACGCGGTGTACTCGCTGTAAAGCTCCTCGTAGGCCGCGACGTTCGCCGGGACGGGCTGGTACACACCGTCGTTCTTGTGGCCCATCGCCGCTGAAGCCGCGTGCACGTCCGGATAGGCGCCGGCCGCCACGGCGGCATGGATCGCCGCGCCGAGCGCCGGTCCCTGGGTCGAGGTGATCGTGGACAGCGGCAGGTTCGTCACGTCGGCGTAGATCTGCATGAGCAGCGGGTTCCTCAGGAGTCCACCCGCCACGACTAGTTCCTTGACCGGCACCCCGGCGCCGACGAACGACTCGACGATGCGGCGGGTGCCGAACGCGGTCGCCTCGAGGAGCGCCCGGTAGGCGTCCTCGGGACGGGTGGACAGGGTCTGCCCGACCACCATCCCGGACAGCTCGTGGTCGACGAGGACCGACCGGTTGCCGCTATGCCAGTCAAGGGCGACCAGCCCGTGCTCGCCGATGGCCTGGTCGGCAGCGAGCTCGGTGAGCAGCTCGTGCACCCCGATGCCGCGGGCGGTCGCGCGTTCGGCGTACTCACCGGGGACCGAAGTCGTGACGAACCAGTTGAAGATGTCACCCACCCCGCTCTGCCCGGCTTCGTAGCCCCAGAGCCCCGCGGTGATGCCGCCGTCAACGACTCCGCACATGCCCGGGACTTCACGGAGCGCGTCGCTGTTCATCACGTGACAGGTGGAGGTGCCCATGATCAGGACCATCTGGCCGACGCCGGTGGCCCGTGCGGCAGGGGCGGTGACATGGGCGTCGACATTGCCCACCGCGACGGCGATGCCCTCGGGCAGGCCGGTGAGCTGCGCGCCCTTGGCGGACAGTCCGCCCGCACGTCCGGCCAAGGATGCGATCGACTGGTTCAGCTTGTCGGTGACGAAGCACGCGAAGCCGGGGTTGAGTGCGGCGAGGAAGTCCCGGGAGGGGTAGGTGCCGTCCTGGTAGATGCCCTTGTAGCCAGCAGTGCAGGCATTGCGGGTGTAGCTGCCGGACAGCTCCCAGACGATCCAGTCCGCGGCCTCCACGAAACGGTCCATCGCGGCATAGGCCGTCGGGGACTCCTCCAACATCTGCAGGCCCTTGGCGAACTCCCACTCCGAGGAGATCAAGCCGCCGTACCGTGACAACCAGGCCTCGCCACGCTCGCGCGCGAGTTCGTTGATCCGGTCGGCGTGGGGCTGGGCCGCGTGGTGCTTCCAGAGCTTGACGTACGCGTGCGGATCCCCGGCGAGCTCCGGCACCTCGTTGAGCGGGGTGCCGTCCGCGCGGGTTGGGACCATCGTGCAGGCGGTGAAGTCGGTGGCGATGCCGATCACGTCCTCGGGCCGGACGCCGGCCTCGCGGACCGCTGCGGGAACGGCGACGCGCAGCACCTCGCGGTAGTCCTCGGGCACCTGCAGCGCCCAGTCCGGGGACAAGGCGGTCCGGCCGTCGGGCAGCGTCCGGTCGAGCACTCCGTGGGGGTAGTGGCAGGTGGCCATCCCGAGCTCGGCACCGTCGGCTACCCGGACCACGACGGCGCGCCCCGACAGCGTGCCGAAGTCGACGCCGACCACGACCGCCGAGGCGGGCACGTCCGGATGGATCGACACTTGTTCCTCAACCGCCTCGCCGTGGTAGATGTGAGCGTTAACATCGAGCCTGGTTCTCAGAGAATGAGCGCTCACATACGCCCGTGTCAACGGTCCAGGCCAAAAATATCCTTACAGCGGTCGGCGCGGCGGCGCGCTGGACTCGCGGACGATCAAGGTGGGCGAGACAAGCTCCACCGACGGGGACTCCTCGCCTCCGAGAACCCGCTCGACCAGCTGCATGGCACGCTCCCCCAGGTCGGAGAAGGACTGCCGGACGGTGGTGAGCGAGGGGTTGAAGAAGCGCGCTTCGGGGAGGTCGTCGAAGCCGACCACACTGACGTCCCCGGGCACCGCACGACCCTGTTCGGTCAGCGCCCGCATCAGCCCGAGAGCCATCTGGTCGTTAGCCGCGAACACCGCCGTCACCCCCGTCTCCCGCGCCAGCGAAACACCGGTGTCGTAGCCGCTGCGCGCGCTCCAGTCACCACCCCACCGCAAGGGGGGCACTGCCCGGCCGGCCTCCCGCAACGTCTCCTGCCACCCGTCACGCCGGGCCATCGCTTCGATCCAGTCCGCTGGTCCGGCGACGTGCGTCACGGCCTCGTGCCCGAGGTCGAGCAGGTGCCGTGTCGCCAGTCGGGCGCCCTGCACGTTGTCGACTCCCGCGGTCAGCGGGGTCTCGGAGAGGTCGCCCTCGACGACGACGACGGGGATGCCCAACCGGAGCCCCTGGGCGATCCTCAGCACCGCCCGGTGCGGGACGATCACGACCAGCGCCTCGATGGCCAGCTCGAGCAACTGGTCGACGGCAGCCTGGAACGCCTGGTCAGAGATCTCCTGCACGCTGACGGTGGACAGCTGGTACGGCGTCCTGCGGGCCGCCGCCTCGAAGCCGAGCATCACGTTGGCGGGCCCGAACTGGCTGCTGCCCCAGGTGACCACGCCGACGAGCTGCGAACGCCGGGAGGCCAGCAGCCGTGCCGCGCTGTTGCGCCGGTAGCCGAGCTCCTCGATCGCCTCGAGAACCCTGTCCCGGGTCTCGGGCCGGATCGCCTCGAAGCCGTTGAGCACCCGCGAAACGGTCTGGTGCGAGACCCCGGCCACACGAGCGACGTCGGCCATCCGCGGAGGGCGGGGACGAGCTCCGGGGTCCACGGTCATGGGCAGATGCTACGGCTCGCCGCCCTGGTGCACGTCCACCACATAACCCGGGCGGCCGGCAGTCTCGTCGAACGGCGTCGCCTGCCAGCTCGAGAACCGCGCCACGGCGGTGAGCCCGGCCGCTGCAGCGGCTGCGACGTAGTCGGCGAGCCGGGTCGCCGGGCAACCCGGAGGAAGGTGACTGCTGTCGAGCCCGAACCCGGCGACGAGCAGGCCTCCAGGTCTCAGCACGCCCGCGAGCCCGCGCACAGCCGGCCCCAGGGTGCCAGGCTCGAGCAGCGGCACGACGTTGCCGGCCAGCACCACGACGTCGTACGGCGCCTGCTCGACCACCTGTGTCGGGAGCCGCGCGACGTCGCCGGTCACCCAGGTGGCTTCGGGCCGCTCCCGTCGTGCGACGGCGAGCATCGACTCTTCCACGTCGACCCCGACGCAGTGGTAGCCGAGCTCGCCGAGCCGGATCGCGACCCGGCCGGTGCCGCAGCCGGCGTCGAGGACCCGTGCGCCCGGCTCGACCAGGCCCGCGACGAAGGAGGCCTCACCGTGCGGGTCCTGGCCTGCCGCGGCGAGCGCGGCGAACCGCGCGGCGTAGTCCTCACCCCCGGCGCCTCCGGTCAGCTGCTGCCACCGTGTCGCTCCCATGTCGATCAGTAGTACCAGGGGAACGAATCGACGCGAACCGGGCAGTGACGGCAAATACCGAAAACGGGCACTGACCTGCGGAAACGCGTAAATCGACGATTGACGAATATTTTGCCGAAACGAGCTGTTCTTGGTCCTTTTGCGGACTGCTCGGCGGCCCCGGACGTGCCCCTGAGCGCGGCCAACTGATCACCGCGCGCGTCGCCACGGCGACGACCGTAGAGTCACCCGGAGCCCATGCGCGAGGTGGTCCTGCGCGAGGCAGAGCCGGTCTGACCGAGCCCGCGACCCAACCACGAGACGTCAGCGAGCATTGCTGCTTCGGCAATGGGACCGCTGACGGCACAAGTTCGCCAGCAATGTTCTTCATCCTGCCCTAGAGTGACATTGTGGCCTTGACCATGTTCCGCAACGACGCGGCAGGAGGCCTCGTCGCGATCCGCGGAACCGACCCGGCGCTGGGAACGTGGTCACACCGCGCGTTCGTGCCGACGGCACTTGGCGCGGAGATGCCGGCGCTGTCGGGGGCGACGTACCTGCGCGTCGCCGACGCCCGGGCAGCACTGGCGGCGCTCGACAGCACCGGACAGCGGCTGCCCGACCCCACCCTCCTCCGCTCTCCGACACTGCGCACCGAGGCGCAGAGCACCTCGGCGCTCGAGGGCACCTACGCCCCGCTGGGCGAGGTGCTGGTCGCCGACGAGGACGAGCCCGGGTCGGTCGAACTGCGCGA
>JBPCND010000050.1:0-3707 GCA_051001655.1 Nocardioides sp.
GGCCTAGGGTTGTCGATCGTGCGTGCGGTGGCCGAGGACCACCGAGGCTCGGCGAGGCTCACCGGCGCGGCTCGGTTCGAGGTCGAGCTTCCGACCGCGTGAGCTGACCCGGCCAAGGGCAGCCTCAGGAGCGCCGAACCTACGCTGCTAGCGTCTCGGCCAAGCCCCTTTCGAGCTTCGAGGAGTCGTCGTGAACAACGCCCCCGTCAGAGTCGCCGTGACCGGTGCCGCCGGCCAGATCGGCTACAGCCTGCTGTTCCGGATCGCCAGCGGTGACCTGCTCGGGCCGGACACCCCCGTACAGCTGCGTCTCCTGGAGATCGCACCTGCGCTCGGTGCGCTCGAGGGTGTCGTCATGGAGCTCGACGACTGCGCGTTCCCCACGCTCGCCGGAGTCGAGATCGGTGACGACGCCCACACGATCTTCGACGGAGCCAGCCTTGCCCTCCTCGTGGGCGCTCGCCCACGCAGCAAGGGCATGGAGCGCGGTGACCTGCTCGAGGCCAACGGAGCCATCTTCACCACCCAGGGGAAGGCGCTCAACGAGGCGGCGGCCGACGACGTCCGGATCTGCGTCACGGGAAACCCCGCCAACACCAACGCACTCATCGCCATGACCAACGCACCCGACATCCCCCAGGAGCGGTTCTCCGCGCTGACCCGGCTCGCCCACAACCGGGCGATCGCGCAGCTCGCTGCCAGGACCGGTGCCCCCGTCACCGACATCAAGAAGATGACGATCTGGGGCAACCACTCGGCGACGCAGTATCCCGACATCTTCCACGCCGAGGTGGCCGGCAGGAACGCCGCCGAGGCAGTCGGCGACCAGCAGTGGCTCGAGGACGACTTCATCCCGACCGTGGCCAAGCGCGGCGCCGCGATCATCGGAGCCCGCGGGTCCTCCTCGGCGGCGTCGGCTGCCTCCGCGACCATCGACGCCGCCCGGGACTGGCTGACCGGCTCACCTGCAGATGACCGGGTGTCGATGGCGGTGGTCTCCGACGGGTCGTACGGCGTCCCCGAGGGCCTGATCTACTCCTACCCCGTCACGACGAGCAACGGCGACTGGGAGATCGTCCCGGGACTGGAGATCGACGACTTCTCCCGCGGCAGGATGGACGCGACCGCGGCGGAGCTGGTGGAGGAGCGGGACGCCGTCCGGGAGCTCGGCCTGATCTGACGAGCGCGAAGCGCGAGACAGAGGAAGGCCGTTCAGGCGGGCTGGTCGGGCACGATCACGGCGAGCACGATCAGCGCCACCCCGACGACGAGCAGGGTCACCACGTCGGACCATCGCCGTCGGACCCGGAGCATTCCGGCACCGTGCTCGCTGAGGATCGACCGCGCCAGGGCAGCCACGAGCAACCCGGCCCCGATCCAGCTGACCCCGGTGCGCCACGGGCCGACGACGATAATCGCGATCCCAATCGCGGCCATCGCAACGACGCCGAGGTAGACGGCGCCTCCGAGGGTCTGAGGATACCGGCGCGGCGGCTCGTCGGACAACGGGGCGCTCACGGCCGGACGGCCGACGACTGCTCGGCGACCTGCACGATGTTCGACAGCAGCATCGCCCGCGTCATCGGCCCGACGCCGCCCGGGTTCGGCGAGACCCACCCGGCGACGCCGTACACGTCGTCCGAGGCGTCCCCGGCTATCTTGCCGTCCACGCGCGAGACGCCGACGTCGAGCACCGCTGCGCCGGGCTTGACCATGTCGCCGGTGATGATGCCCGGCACCCCGGCCGCCGCGACGACGATGTCGGCGTTGCGCACATGCGCACCGAGGTCGCGCGTGCCGGTGTGGCACAGCGTGACCGTGGCGTTCTCACTGCGTCGCGTGAGCAGCAGGCCGAGCGGCCGACCCACCGTGACACCGCGCCCGACCACGACCACGTCCGCGCCGGCGATGGGCACGTGGTTGCGGCGAAGCAGCTCGACGATGCCGTGCGGGGTGCATGGCAGCGGGGCTGCCTTGCCGAGGACCAGCCAGCCGAGGTTGGTGGGGTGCAGACCGTCGGCGTCCTTGCCGGGGTCGACCAGCTCGAGCACCCGCAGCTCGTCCATGTGCCGCGGCAGCGGGAGCTGAACAAGGTAGCCGGTGCAGGCAGGGTCGGCGTTGAGCGTGCGGACTGCCTCCTCGACCTCCTCCTGGGTGGTGGTCCCGGGGAGGTCGACGCGGATCGAGGTGATCCCCACCTCGGCACAGTCCTTGTGCTTGCCGTTGACGTACCACATGCTGCCGGGGTCCTCACCCACCAGGATCGTGCCCAGCCCCGGGACGACTCCCTGCTCACGGAGCACGGCCACGCGCACGGCAAGCTCGGCCTTGATGTCGGCGGCTGCCTTCGTGCCGTCCAGGATCTGCGCAGTCACGTCGGTCATCCTCGCATCGGGGCCGGTCGGGTCGGGTCGGGTCGATCGGGTCGGTCGGGTCGGGTCAGTGAAAGAAGTGCCTCGTGCCAGTGAGATACATCGTCGCGCCGGCGTCCTGGGCTGCCGCAACGACCTCGTCGTCTCGGACCGAGCCCCCCGGCTGCACGATCGCCCTCACCCCGGCATCCAGGAGGATCTGGGCGCCGTCGGCGAAGGGGAAGAAGGCGTCCGAGGCCGCCACCGAGCCGGCCGCCCGCTCCCCTGCCCGCTGCACAGCGAGCGTGCAGGAGTCGACCCGGTTGACCTGCCCCATGCCGATTCCGACCGAGGCACCGCCAGCGGCAAGCAGGATCGCGTTGGACTTCACCGCCCGGCATGCCCGCCAGGCGAAAGCCAGGTCGGCAAGCTCCGCGCGCGAGGCCGGCAGTCCCGACACCAACCGCCACGAGGACGGGTCGTCACCGCCCCCGTCGACAGCCGCGTCGACGGCATCCCGGGTCTGGACCAGCAGGCCGCCGGAGACCGGTCGCATCTCCACTCCGCCCGTGGTGGGAGGCGGGCACTCGAGCAGGCGGATGTTCTTCTTCCGCGACAGCAGCGCGACCACCCCGTCGTCGTACCCGGGAGCGACGACGACCTCGATGAAGACCTCCGCCACCTGCTCGGCAAGCTCGAGGCTGACCGGCGCGTTGGTGGCGATGACGCCGCCCCAGGCCGAGACAGGGTCGCAGGCGTGGGCCTTGCGGTGTGCGTCTGCAACGTCGGCACCGACGGCGATGCCGCAGGGGTTGGCGTGCTTGATGATCGCTACGGCAGCCTGGTCGAAGTCGTAGGCCGCACGGCGAGCGGCATCGGCGTCGACATAGTTGTTGTAGGACATCTCCTTGCCGTGCAGCTGGGTCGCCTGTGCGAGGCCGCCCTCCGGAGCGAAACCACTGGTGTAGATCGCGGCCTGCTGGTGGGGGTTCTCGCCGTAGCGAAGCACGGCCTGCTTGCCCCAGGTGGCTCCGATCCACGCCGGGAACCCGGTGCCCTCGGAGGTGTCGCTGAGAACGTTGCCCATCCAGGACGCCACGTGGACGTCGTAGGTCGCGGTGTGCACGAACGCCTCCGCGGCCAGGCGCTGCCGTTGCACGAGGGTGAAGCCTCCGCTGCGTACGGCGTCCAGCGCCTCGTCGTAGGTCGACGGCGAGGTCACGATCGCGACACTCGGATGGTTCTTCGCGGCTGCCCGCACCATCGAGGGACCGCCGATGTCGATCTGCTCGACGCACTCGTCCGGGGTGGCGCCGGACATCACCGTCTCGGTGAAGGGGTAGAGGTTCGACACCA
>JBPCND010000051.1:0-5974 GCA_051001655.1 Nocardioides sp.
CGTGCGCTGGTTCCAGCAGCTCTGCCTCACCGGCGCCCTGGCGCTGGCCGAACCCAAGACGCTGCGTTGGGGGCTCTGGCACGCGCCGGCACGGATCGTGCGCCGGGCACGGCGACGGGTAGTGCGCGTCCTCGACGGCTGGCAATCGACCGCTCCGCTGCTCGATGCCTCCGGGCGCATCGCTGCCTTCACCTGAGCCCGCCCAAGTCCGATGCCCACGAGCACCACCTTCACGACGCGCGCCCCGACAGCACCGCCGGCGGCCCCGGTCGCCAGCAAATCGAGCCGACCCGGAGTCGATCAAGCCGGAATGCCCGCTCCTTCGACCATGACCGTCCCGGCAAGGGGATCGCGACCGGCGCAGATCATCTCGTGAACTATCGGGGTTAGTGGATGAATTGTTGGCCACTTTGGCGCCGCTACTCAGGTGACCCCTACGGCGCACCCAATGTCATCGGACGACCTGACGGTGACGGGTGTAGGCAACGTAGAGCAGCCGCAACCCGTACGGGTCTTCGGCGACGATGCTCTCCGGTTGAATGACCACCACCGCATCGAACTCCAGGTCCTTGGAGGCAGTTGCGCTCATGACATTGATGCCTGCTGCGACGCCGTCCGAGTTATAACCGGAACCTGTGGATCGACCACCCGCTCGAGCGCGTGCAGGATCCGGCTGGGGTGGCCTCCGAGGCGGCGGCGATGGTGACGCTGCCCAGGCGCTGGTTGACGTACAGCTCGGTCAGCACCTCTTTGGTCAGCGGCTCCTGCCCCGGGAGCATGCGGCTCCCCCGGGGCCGGCGTGGGATCCCGTGGCGGTCGAGGGCGGCGCCGACGCGGCGGACGATAGGCCCGTGACGAGATCCGTGCAAGATCCGGAACGTCTGGGTGGCGACCCTGGAGTCAGGCCGGACAGCAAAGGGCGAAGCGGCGTCTTGACAGGTGTGTCCTTTCCCTGGCTCCTGCGGTGACGAGGTGCCCGACGACCTGCCAGAAGTCGGTCAGGTGTACCGGGTCCAGCCATGGATCTTCCTGGACGGCGACCCAAAAGGGGTACGTCCAGTCGTCGTCGTTCGCGCGCCCTGCACATGTGGGGACCTGATGACCGTTGTCGAGCGGACCTCGACCCGCTTGGACCTCCGTGGCATCGCCCATCCGGCCGATCCCAAGCTCGGGCTTGACCGCAACGGGCGTTGGGTGCACCGGTTCACGAGAACCGTCGCCGAGACACTGTTCCGACCGCCAAACGCTCAGCTGCTCGGGACCCTGGGTCCTCCCTTCCTCGACGATGTGATCAGAATGTGGGAGGAATGGTGAGCGGTCCCTATGAAGAGCTGCTTCGGACTGGGGCGCTGGGACCTGAAGGAGGGGCGATGCTCTACCGCACCGTCGCCGCCGTCGCTCGTTTCGACCGCTACCCACCGCCGGGCAACTACACGGCGTGGACCGGCGACGCTGTTACCGAGATGGCCCACGACTTCCTCGCTGGCGAGCGTTCGCATGAGCGGCTCGTCCATCTGGCCGTGCTGGCGACCGATGAGCGGTCGTTCGCCCGCTTGCTCGAGGCTTCGGTGCGCAACTACTTCCGGTCTCGAGCCCGGGCGACCGATCGGGGACGTCTGCACCGTCGGATTCGCAGCCTCCTCGACAACGACGCGGCGTTTGCCCAGGTCGTCACCGGTCAGCCGGGAACGGGATGGTGGACGCTTCGAGATGGTCCCGCGGCGCCCTGGGCCGGACGTATCGACGAACTGCTCCGCGCCGCCTCCTCCGTGCCGGTGGCCGTGACGCGCTGGCGAGACGGCATGATGGCAGAGCGAGCGTCGCTGCGGGAGCTGTGCCAGCGGATACTCTCAGCAGCGGGTGGTGCGGTGCCACTGAGCGACGTAGTAGGCGTCGTGGCCCACCGACTGGGCTTGGCACCGCCGCCGATCTCCACCGAGATAGACGCCCCGGACATCTCCAACGTCGTCGACGTCGAGTCGAGTGCCCTGGCTACGCTTGCCGCGTCGGACGCTTTCGATCAGCTGACGCCTCGTGAGCGCCTGCTGCTGCTGGTTCTCGACGATTCGGTACGGGAGGCGGCCGCCTTCGTGGGCGTCAGCAAGACCACTGCGGCCGACGGGCTGCAGCGGCTTCGGGCCAAGCTAGCGGCCTTACTCGGCGACGTCGACGCCCAAGGCGAAGTCTTGCAGCAGCTTGTTGTGCTGAGCGCCCGTTGGGCGGGTGAGCGGACAGATAACGACCAGACGGCGTCTTAGAAGGGACGAGATGACCGCATCACTCCTTCCCCAACACCCCCTCCTCACCCAGTTGGCCGACTTCGTCGACGGTGCGCTCGGACCGGATGATCGGACCGACGTCCAGGAGCACATCGACGCGTGTCGCGAGTGCCGGCTGCGGGTGCAAGGGGCGGCGGGGCGGGTGACCGTACCTGCTGTGGCGCTTCCCGCCGATGGACCACGGGTAGAGGCCGACCTGCGTAAGCTCCTGTGGGAGGAGCCACCCAATCCGGCCCCTGGGCAGTTGTGGCGGCTGCGATGGAACGACACCACTGCTCTGGGCGTGGTCCTGAGGGTCGAGGGCGACGACGTCATCGTCACCCCGGTGGGTCTCGACGAGTGGATGGCCGACGACTACGCCGTGGTGGTCAGGCCCGACTGGTCCCCGTTGCACATCGGGCTGTCGGTATGGGTCGCCCTGGAGGCCGTAGTCCCGTTCCTCGTTCTCGATGTCTACCTAGGCGAGGCAGACTTCCTGGATCAGGTCGCCGCCGTGCGCCAGGCGTACCGCCAGGGCCGGACGGTGGAGGACACCGTCCTCGTCGGGCCACCGGTGATTGAGGTCACCGACGAGCGGAACCAATACCGCCGGCAGCTGGCGCTGGCGTTCGCCTCCCTGGCCGACGCGGAGTGGATCGACGTCGCCGCACCAGGCGGCGACGGCCGATCGCTGGTTGAGCTCATGCGAGGCGCAGACCCTCGCTCGCTCGCCGAGGTCCTCGGTCTCGACATCCGGAGCACGTTCGTGCTGATGAGCGGTGAACGGGTCCCCACCAGCGCGGAGGCGGAGGTGATCGCCGCGCTGATCGACGCTGACGTCGACGAGGTCCGAGCCGCAACCCCGACCATCCCGCCGGAGCTCGCCCACGAGCTCAGCCATCCCCGCCACCGGCGCGACATCGAGCGGCGCGCATATGCAGCGGGTCATGGGGAGAGCGACGAACGGCGGCAAGCCCTTCGCCATCTCCTTCCGGTGGCAGCTCGCCGGGCCGGCGATCCAGAGGCGCCACTTGACTGGCGCCGCTTGGTGGACGACTACCTCGATGGATGAGTGGCCAGCGCGCTGACAGTCGGCGAGTGCCTAGCGCGCCTACTGGCCGTTGTGGCCCAACACCGTGAGGCTCTCGCCCGAGACACGCTGTCCACCATCCGGAATGTGCTCGGCGTCCCCGTTACGGAGCGACCCGAGCACCGGCGGGACGGGGTCTGCGCGGTGGACGGCGCCTACTTCCACGACCCGCCTCGCATCGTGGTGGCGGCCTCGGAATCACTACGGCGGCGGGCCTTCACCGCACTCCACGAGCTGGCCCATCACCTGCTGCGCGGCGACTTCGACTTCTTTTTTCTCGCCGGCGACCGCCCGCTCGAGGAAGAGGTTTGCGACCGGTTCGCGGCCGAGATTCTTCTTTCCACCGCCTTGTCCGAGCGGGTCCTGTCCGTCCCTGTGCCCACGGCAAATGACTTCGCTGACCTGTACGAACACTCCCACGCCTCTCGGGCCGTGTGTGCCCGCCGGGTCGCCGACGCTCTGCCTCGGCTTGGGCACGCCGTGGTGGCTCTGGGGACGGCCGTTACTTACTGCGCGAGCGCCCATACGCTGTTCCGGGCGAGCTACCTGACCGAGCAGGGTGACCAGAGCATCTTCGCGGAGGCCGCCCGCCACGGCGGCGCCGCAAGGATGGCGAGACTGCTGTACCAGGAGAACGCTGTCAGCCCGCTGTTCCGGGCCGAGGCGGTGTTCCGTGAGGACCACGTGTTCGCCATCTTCATCGACCCCGACCACACTCGGTGAAAGAGCGCCGGACAGTTGAGCGCATCACGGCGTCTTGTCTCGGTATGCGGTGTTTCGACAGGGGGTGGTGCAGTGTCCGATGAGCCGGTGGTGACCCACGCCGATGTGGTCGCGTTCGCCGATGCCAAGGTCAACCTGCACCGCGCCGACGTGGCTGACCATCGGGCGCAGGTCAACCGGCTGCGTGAGAAGCTTGAGGCCCACATCGCCGCCCACCCCGACTACGCCCTCGTGAAGATGCTCCACGCCGGCAGTGTGGCCAAGGGTACGGCCCTCAGCACCATCAACGACATGGACGTGGCCGTCTACGTGCGCCAGGCGGAAGCCCCCACCGACGAGCGCGAGCTGCTTACTTGGCTGGCCGAGCGGCTGCGCGAGGCCTATCCCAACTTGGCGGCCGACCAGTTCACCGTCCAGCAACACTGCGTCACCGTCTCCTTCCGGGGGTCGGGCCTCGATGTCGACGTCGTGCCCGTTCTCTACGACGGAGCCGAGGACAACCGCGGAAGGCTCATCACCAAGGACAGCGGCGACCCGGTGCTCACCAGCGTCTCCCTCCACCTCGAGTTCGTGCGGTCCCGGCGGGGACTGCACGGGCGCGCCTTCACCGAGTACATCCGGCTCGTGAAGTGGTGGGTCCGCCAATGCAAGCGAAACGACCCGGAGTTTCGATTCAAGAGCTTTCTGGCCGAGCTGCTCTGCGCCCACCTCGTCGATACCGGCCAGGTCGACCTCAGCGACTACCCCAAGGCCCTCGAGCAGTTCTTCGCCTACCTGACCAAGTCGGGGCTGCAGGAGCGTATCGCCTTCGTCGACTACTACAACCTGGCGTCCCTCATTGCTCCGACCGGCTACGCCATTGAGGTGTTCGACCCGGTGAACCCCGAGAACAATGTGGCCCGCCGCTACAGCGTGGCCCACCGGGCCGCCATCGTGAACGCCGCCCAGACTGCCTTGGACGCCCTGACCGAGGCCCACTACGCCACCACTCAGGGGCGGGCCTACGACTGCTGGCGCGACGTCCTCGGCCCGAGCTTCGGGCGGTGAGCCGGTGAGTTCCTACACCTCCACCAGCTCCTACACGATCACCAACGCCCGCTATCTGAGCTCCAAGGTGGCCGGCGACCTCCGCCAGATCCAGCGGCTCTACGGCGCTCCCTCCGACGCCATGATCGCCGACTATCTGGCCGAGCTCACCATCCTCCTGCTGCGGCGGCACCTACAGTCGGTGGAGTACGGATTCCGCCGCAACGACAAGTGGATCTTCACGCTCGCGTACAGCGTCAGCTCCGACGGCACGCTTGTGGCCGACGATCGCTCCGGTGGCATCTACGCCAGCGCCGACATCAGCGGCGCCACGTTCTACTCCTACCTGAGATATACGCCGAGTTGGCTCAACCTGCCCCAGCCCGAGCGCGACGCCATCAAGGACACCATCCCCATCAAGCGGTCGGCGGCCCCCGAGCCGGGCGCGGAGGGCGGCTACTGGGTGGAGTCTGATCGGTCCTACGCGTCCGGCGGAGTCGGTGTCGTGCGCCGGACCTACCGCCCGTGGTGAGCCTCCAGCCGGTCCACGACTCCCAGGCCGGACTGTTCGCCGGAGTGGACGAGTTCCCCGACCGGGCGGCCCGTCGGCGTTATGAGTCCCTCGTCGGGCTGGAGACGGTCAAGACCCGCCTCGTGCGCCACGCCATGTGCATGCTGGCCCCGGAGCTATTGGCTGGCTGGGCCCACGTCCACCATGGCGACGACCAGATCCCGCTGCTCGAGGCGTTCCGGACCCGACCCCCCATGTTCGTACTCGCCGGCGACGTGGGCACGGGCAAGACAGCGCTGGCCGAGAGCTTCGGCGACGCCGTGGCCCGGGAGAGCGGCCTGCCCATCACCCTATTCCGCCTCAGCC
>JBPCND010000052.1:0-9016 GCA_051001655.1 Nocardioides sp.
GAATCTCCTCATGGCAAGCACGCCATGGGGAGATTCAGAAAGCCATCGGGAGTTGGCCGGATCCGGCTCAGTGCCCGGCCGGCGCAGGAGGCTCCGGGCGCGCAGCGGGCTGGTGGCCCTCCACGTAGATGTCCGGCTCCAGGTAGATCACTCGCGCAGTCGGTTCCGCCACCCGGACGGCCTTCTCCGCCGCGTCGATGCTGGCGGCCACGTCGGCGGCGGTGGCATCGCCCGCGACGCCTGCTTTGACCGCCACGAGCAGTTCCTCCGGGCCGAGGTGCAGCGTCTTCATGTGGATCACCCGCTCGATGCCGGGGGTGGACTCCAGGGCCGACCGGATCCTCTGTCGCGCGTCAGGCGCCGCGGATTCGCCTAGCAGCAGGCTCTTGGTCTCCAGGGCAAGAACGACGGCCACCACCACGAGCAGCACCCCGATGAGAGCCGTGCCGACGACGTCGAAGTACTGGTTGCCGGTGATCAGGCTCAGGCCCACGCCGAAGAGGGCGAAGACCAGTCCGAGCAGCGCGGCGAGGTCCTCGAGCAGGATCACCGGCAGCTCGGGCGACTTGGCCCGGCGTACGAACTGGGGGAAGGACGCCTTGCCCTTGATCTTGTTGGTCTCGATGATCGCGGTGCGGAACGACAGCGTCTCCAGGACGATCGCGAACACCAGGACGACCACGGGGGCGTAGCGGCGCCAGTCGCTGACGATCTCGGCGTGACCGGTGCTGATCTCGTGGTACTTGTGGTAGGCCTCGTAGAGCGCGAACAGCCCGCCGACCGAGAACAGCACGATCGCGACGATGAACGCGTAGATGTACCTCTCCCGACCGAAGCCGAACGGGTGCTCCTCGGTTGCCTCCTTCCGTGCCTTCTTGCCGCCGAGCAGCAGCAACCCCTGGTTGCCGGCGTCGGCGACCGAGTGGATGGCCTCGGCGAGCATGGAGGAGAACCCGGTGAGGAAGAACGCCACGAACTTCGTGATCGCGATGCCGGTGTTCGCGAGCAACGCCGCGACCACTGCCTTGTTGCCGCCCTCGGTGGCCATCGACTCTCCCATCCATGTCGTCGTCGGTTGCTGCCTCGGAACCCTATCCATCGCGGACGGGTCGTCCTCAGGTGCGGTGCAGACCCACCTGCAGGTAGGCCGCGGCGTAGGTCCCGGTCGCCAGCAGCGTGGCGTACTTCGCCAGCGGCTCCCCCTCGTCGGCGGTGACGGTCTCCACACGCACGTCGTGCTCGTGGGCCGCGGTCACGAGCCGACCCCGTTGCTCACGCACGATGAGGTCGTCGGACCCGTCGTCGAGCACCACCAGGACCGGACGCGGCTCGCCGTCACCGGCTCCGTCACCGTCCGCGAACGGGTCGGCGAACAGGTCGCGCTGCCGCGTCGAGGCGACGACCGGAAGCAGGTGCTCCGCGTCACCGGCGAGGGCCGCCCGTCCGCTTGCGCGACGCAGCGACTCAGCGACCCGGCGCCCGGCGCGGGCGGCCAGCACCGACCCGCCCCAGACCAGCCCGGTGCCGCCACCGAGCGCGATCGCCAGCATCTTGGCGGGGTTCACCGAGAGCTCGCGGTACGGCGAGCAGGCGATCGCGACCGAGTCCAGAGCCACCGCGACCGCCTCTGGATCGGTCCGCGGGCCCAGGTCGAGCCGGTCGAGGAGGTCGAGCATCACCACGGCCATCGCCAGCTGGTCGCCGGAGGAAGAGGCGAGCAGGATGCTGTCGCGACCCTCGGCGTGCCTTGCCACGAAGCAGTCGGGCTCGCAGGCGACGACGAGCCGGCAGCCCCGGCGTACCGCCTCCGCCACTGCCGACGCGGCACCGGTGTCGCCGCCGTCGGGCGCCAGCACCACGATGAGGTCCAGGGCACCTGCCCAGCCCGGCAGGCTCGGCCCCGGCCAGGCGACGAACGGGACCGGGCACCAAGGCTCGAGCACCGCCCGGAGCAGCCGGGAGTCCGGCCCGGCGGCGATCACCGCGCGCGGTCGCGAGTCCTCGGACCAGACCGTGAGGGCGGACTCGATCGCGTCAGCGGCATTGCTGGCCTCGAGCCGCACCCGGGCACCGGCCTCGACCAGCCGACGGAGTACGGCGTCCGCCGTGGCCAGGGCGGACTCGTCGTCGAGCCTGGAGTCGTCGAACATCTCGGCCACGACGACTCAGGAGCCCTCGTCCGGACGCGCCGGCCGACGCGCCTCGTCGACCAGCAGGACCGGGATGTCGTCCTTGACCGGGTAGGCCAGCCCGCACGCTGTGCAGACCAGCTCCGAGGCAGCCTCGTCGACGGCGAGCGCGCCTCGACAGTCGGGGCAGACGATGATCTCCAGCAGCGCAGGGTCGAGGTTCATGGCTGCATTGTTGCCGATCAGCGCCGGATCATCGCCAACACGGTGGACAGGAGACGCTCGAGAGCCTCCGCGTCGCCAGCCTCCGCGTTGAGGCGCAGCAGCGGCTCGGTGTTGGAGGCCCGGACGTTGAACCACCAGTCGGCGTGGCTCACGGTCAGGCCGTCGAGGTGGTCGATCTCGACACCGTCCAGGTCGACGTACGCCTCCTCGACCGCTGCGAGGACTGACTGCTGGTCGGCGACGGTGGAGTTGATCTCCGGGGAGGTGTGGAAGCGGGTGTACTCGGCCAGCAGCCCCGAGAGCGGCCGGTCGTCCTCCGCGAGGGCGGCAAGGGCGTGCAGCGCCGCCAGCATCCCCGAGTCCGCGCGCCAGAAGTCGCGGAAGTAGAAGTGGCCGGAGTGCTCCCCGCCGAAGATCGCATCGGTGCGGGCCATCGTGGCCTTGATGTAGGAGTGGCCGACCCTGGTGCGGACCGGGATGCCGCCCAGCTCGGTGACGATCTGCGGCACCGACCGCGAGGTGATCAGGTTGTGGATCACCGTCGAGCCCGGCTTCCGAGCGAGCTCGCGCGCAGCGATCACCGCGGTCAGCACCGAGGGGTTGACCGCCTCGCCGCGCTCGTCGACGAGGAAGCATCGGTCGGCGTCTCCGTCGAACGCGAGCCCGATGTCGGCCCTCGTCTCCCGGACCTTGGCCTGCAGGTCGACCAGGTTGGCGGCGTCGATCGGGTTGGCGTCATGGTTCGGGAAGGTGCCGTCGAGCTCGTAATACATCGGCACCACCTCGAGGTCCATCGGGTCGAGGACGGCCGGAGCGGTGTGGCCGGCCATGCCGTTGCCGGCGTCCACGACGACCTTCAGCCGGCGTCCCGCTACCGGGACGAGGGCGCGCAGATGAGCGGCGTAGGCATCTAGCAGGTCGAGCTCGTGGATGATGCCGTGCCGGTCGGCACGGATCGCGGTCCCCGCGGCGACCATGTCACGGATGTCGTACAGGCCGGTGTCGGTCCCCAGGGGGACGGCGAGGGCCCGGCACATCTTGATGCCGTTGTACTGCGCCGGGTTGTGGCTGGCGGTGAACATCGCCCCCGGCAGCGACAGATGTCCGGAGGCGAAGTAGAGCTGGTCCGTCGACGCCAGGCCGACCATCGTGACGTCTGCACCGGCGGATGCGGCTCCCTCGGCGAAGGCGCGGGACAGCCCGGGGGACGACGGTCGCATGTCGTGGCCCACCACGACACCCGTGGCGGCTGCTCCGGTCACCTGGACGAAGGCGGCTCCGACGGCGGCGGCGAGATCCTCGTCGACCTGCGCGTCGACGATGCCCCGGACGTCGTACGCCTTGAAGACCTCACCGAGGTTGCCCATCGAGGTGGTGCGAGGGCCGGCAGACATGGGCGCACCCTATCGTCCCGCTCAGTCGTCGGCGGAGGGCACCGATCGCAGGTGTCCGCGGCGCCCGACGTCTGGTCCCGGACCGTACGACGATGGTCCAGCGACGGCCTCGGCTCGCATCGGCCGGGCTGCCTCGCGGACGGCATCGGCCAGCGCCAGCAGGTCGTCGGTCGAGGGACCGAGCATGTCCGGGTCGGGGGCGAGCCGCAGGACCTCCCACCCCCGAGGTGCACTGAGCCGCTCGCTGTGTGCCTCGCAGAGGTCGTAGGCGTGTGGCCCGGCGTAGGCGGCCAAGGGCCCGAGCACAGCGGTCTGGTCGGAGTAGACATAGGTCAAGGTCGCCACGGCCGCGCGCCCACAAGCGGTCTTGGAGCAACGACGGGAGGGGCTCACGCGGCCGACGGTACCCCGCGGACCGGGGCATCAGGACTAGGCTCGCGCAGGTGAGCTCTCCAGGCGTTCGACCCCCGGCGGCGGGTGACGTTGGCCCGCCCGCGCGCCCGCTCAGGACCGGCCGGCGACGAGACCGTCGGGGCCGGGGACTGCGAGGCCCCGCCCATCTGCCCGGTCCGCTCACCGTCGACGTGGTGCCGGCCGCCAGAACCCGCCGCGAGGTGTTCGACGACCTGGTGCTGCGCGTGGTCGAGGACCTCGAGGCCAGGTGGCACGACGAGCTGGGCCTGGTCGAGTTCGCCGTCGAGGAGACCCCCCTCCTGCCCGACGACTGGGCATCCGACACGGTCCCGCTCGCGACGCTGGTGCGGGGCAGCGGGTCCGCCCCGACGCGCCTGGTGCTCTTCCGGCGCCCGATCGAGCTGCGCTCGGAGACCCGCGGTGACCTCTCCGCGATGGTGCTGACCGTGTTGGTCGAGCAGGTCTCCGAGCTGTTGGGCCGCCCGCCCGACGAGATCGACCCGCGTTACGACCCGGACCCCGACCTCGACGCCTGATCCCTCGCTCTAGAGCGGTCCCGGCAGCACCTGCGGCATGGACACGGTCACTGGAAGCCCGACGAGGGGCGTCTGTGACAGCGCACCGTTCCGGGCATAGGTGGCGGCCCCGTGCAGCGTCCCCTCGATCGGGCGGACCATGACGTACGCCGTGCCTGGTGCCGGTCGCCAGGTCGCGGTGGCCGTGGCGTCGACGACCACCGTGTCCTTGCCGGTCACCCGTCCGGTCCGGTTGCGGCCGACCAGCAACGCCCGGGCGGGCAGGGATCCTGCGGTGAGGTGCACCGTCGTCCTGGCTCGGGGGAGCGCGAGGACGGCGGCGGTGTCGGTGAGCGGAGCGGCCGCGCCGGCGTACGACGTGTCCCGTCGCCCGACCGACCGCACCGTCGCCACGACCGGCGCCGACGACCGGACCCGGACGGCCACCGGCTCACCGGCCGGGACGACGGCGGACAGGTCGACGGACTCGACCGAGCCGGGCGCGAGGCTGATCTCGTCGAGGTCCGATGGCGTGAAGCTCCCTCTCGCACCGGCCAGCTGCAGCTCGACGAGGGCCTGGCTGTCACCAGGGTTGGCCACGAGCAGGGTTCGCGAGGCTGACCGGGCCGGGAGCCCGACCAGGCGCAGGTTGCGACTGGGCCGATCGGTCGCCGGAAGCCATTCGATCCCGATGGCGGCCTCCGCCCTCGGTGCGTAGCCGTCGATGACGGCTGCGGCCACGCGACCACGGTCCGCCACGACCTCGATGAGGAGCTCCTCGGTCTGCGGGGCGACATCGGCCAGCGCCAGGGTCCGGGACTGGCCCGCGGCGATCGGGATGCCGCGGGTGCGGACGGTATCGACCGGGCCGCCGGGACCGTAGACCCGGACGTCGACGACGGCTGCTCCAGGGTCGAGGTTGGTCAGCACCAGGTCCGAGCTGTGGTCGAGGGAGCCTCCGGCACCGATGAACCACCACGTGCCACGGGGCTCGACGCAGCGGGCCACCGCACTCGCCCGTGAGGTCCGGTCCGTGCGGTAGCCGAACAGCCCCACGGCTGACGAGCCCTCCCCGTCCAACACGGCTGCCCGGCGAGACCCGAGGTCGACGAGGCCCCCCCGTGCCAGCGGCTGGTTCCGGCCGTCCCTGCCCCCCCGGCCGACCGTCAGCCCACCTTCGGACCCGATGGTCGTTCCGGCGTCGAGGGAGCCTTGAACCTCGGCGAGGCCCGCCGTGACGGTGGTCCGGACGTCGCCGGCCAGCTGAGGCGCGTCGGTGCTGTCCGGACAGGCCAACAGGGTCCGGTCGACGAGCACACCCGTCGCCTCGGGCTCGCGGGGAGTCTCGCCGTCGGGAGGTGAGGCGCTGCCGGCACTCAGGACGGCGGCGACGGCGAGCCCGAGCAGGACCAGGGCAGCCGGCAGGGTCCGGTCGCCGCGGTAGCCGCGTGCCTTACCTGCTCGGCGGCCGCCGCCGGACCGGGCCCGGGGGGTCGGCGTCATGATCGGGCCACCCGCCTCGTCGGGGCGGCCAGCACGGCGACCAGCACCAGCGCCACTCCTTGCAGAGCGAGCAACCACGGCCGGGACTCCGCGCGTTGGGGGTCCGGCGCCACCGCGCCGTCCGGCAGGTCGACCTGCCAGGCGCGGGCCCCGGGTCGGGTGGCGCCGGCCTGGGTCAAACCACTGACGCTGTCGAGGTTCCCGGCGAGCTTCGGATCGGCCGGGCTCGGGACGTAGACGAATCCGACGCCGTACTCACGCAGGGCGGTGACGTCCTCGGGCTCCGGTGCGGTGACCAGCGCTGCGACGAGGTCGGACAGGGGTTGCTGCTCGTCGGCGGGGGGCAGCACGCTCTCGTCCCCGAGGCGAAGCCCCGGACCGCGCAGAAGCAGGTGAGAGACCCGCTCCTCACCGGTTCCGCGGATGACCAGGACGCCGCGTCCACGATCGGTGGCCGAGGCTTCGGCCATGTACGCCGGCACCTGGGCCGCCGCCCTGCGGTCCAGTGGGTCCTCCGAGCCGGTGGCCGCCCACCAGACGACGCCGGCCACGGGCGACAGCAGGGCGAGGGCCACGACCAGGGCGCCGGCCGGTTGTCGCCATCCGAAGCTGGCTCCGGTCAGCCGAGCGCGGATCCCGCTGCCCGCCGCGGCCGCTGCGCAGATTGCCGCGCCCTGGGCGACGACTAGCGGGACACCGAGCCAGAGACGGTGTGGCTCGACCTCCCTCGACAGGGCGACGCTGACCGGTGCGAGGACAGCGACGGACATCAGCGCGACGACCGCGACGAGCCAGGCTGCCAGGACCGGTCCGCGACGGTCCGGCCTGGCCAGCGCGGCCACCGCGGCCAGGACGACGCCGAGGCCCAGCCACCACGGGGCCGCGACCCCCGGTCGGCCGAAGGCCACGTCGGTCCAGCTCAACGGGGACAGCAGGCCGGGCGCGGTCAACCCGGCCTCGGTGAGCAGGGCGGCCGGTCCTTGATGCATCCAGGTCAGCGCGCTCCACGGCAGCAGCAGGACCGCTGCCGTCACCACCGGTACGGCGGCCAGGCCCCATGCGCCGGGTCGTCGCCACCGGACGTCTACCACCGATCCGACCAGGACGGCGGCGACCAGCACCGCTGTGGCCAGCACCCAGGTGATCGGCGCGAAGGCGGAGGCCAGAGCCAGCCACAGCGCCGTACGCCAGGCCGCCCGTGCTCGACGGTCCGGTGACCGGGCCGGATGCAGGAACAGGGCTGCGTGCACGAGCCAGGGCAGCGTCACGGTCACGGCGACGGTCCCGATGCGGCCCTGTTGGACCGAACCGCCGAGCACCGGGAGGAGGCCGTAGCCCACGGCCCCCCACAAGGCCGCCCAACGAGATCCGGTCAGCTGCGACAGCAGCCGCCGCGCACCCAGGGCCGCGAGCGGCACACAGAGGAGCATGAGCAGGTCCACGACCAGCCACGCCTTGCCGAGCAGGACCGCGCCGGCCAGGGCGAGCGGCACAAGGTACGGGGCCGCGGGCGCCGCGGAACCGGTGCCGAGGTCGTGACCGGAGGCCAGGTAGCTGCTCCACCAGTGCGCGGACGTATCCGGAGCCGGCAGGAGGGCGCCACCGGACAGCATGCCTCCACCCACCAGGCCACGGGCGTTCCACACCGACACCAGGAACAGCACCAGGAGGACCACGGCGGCCGGGTCGGTCACCAGCCGGGCCACCGCTCCGGAGTCCTCGGGCAGGTTCTGAGCCTCGGCGGGGACCGGCCCGGTGTCGGTCGCCAGGGTCGACCGTGCGGCTGGCGAGCGGGCGCGCCGCGCGGAGGACACGTCGGCCGCCTCGTGAGCGAGTGCCGCCCCGAGGTCGGTGACGAAGTCGAGGCCGTGTCGGTAGGGGACCCAGAACGGCGCCAGCAGGTGCTTCACGTCTCGATGCGGCACCGTGGCGCTTCGCCGTCGTCGTCGCGCGGTGATGATCCGCACCGGTCGGGCATAGACAGAGGCGAGGGCCACGAGCTCGTCCACCGCGTCGCCCGGTGCGCGGACGAGCAGCAGCCCGAACGCCCGGACCACGCTGCCGAGGAGAAGCCTGACCCAGCGCAGGGGCAGGCTCCCCGCAGGGGCGTTGACGAGCAGGACGTACAGCGCGGCTGCTCGTTCTGACCGACGGACCCGGCCACCGGTCAGCGGCGTCCGACGCACCCCTCGATGAGCCGCCTCGACGTGGAACACGACGGCGTCGGGAACCACGACCGTGCGGTGGCCGGCCCGGGCAGCGCGCCAGCCGAAGTCGAGGTCGCTGCCGAAGACCGGCAGCTGCGGGTCGAAACCCAGCGACTCGAGCACCGATCTCCGCACCAGCATCCCGGCGGTGTTGACGGCGAGGACGTCGGCCATCCGGTCGTGCTGGCCCTGGTCGTACTCACCACGCTCGAGCCCCGTCTCACGACTGCCGGTGCCGGTGATCGTCACGCCGACCTCGAGCAGCCGGCGCAGGGAGGGCCACTCGCGGAGCTTGGGACCCAGGATGGCGGCATCTGGTCTGTTCTCCGCGGCGTCCAGGAGGCGCGCGAGCGCATCGGGATGGGGGGCGCTGTCGTCGTGGAGCAGCCAGACCCATGCGGAGTCGTCTAAAGCGGACGCACGGTCGAGTGCCGCGGCGACGGCGGCGCCGTAGCCGGTGGACTCGGGAAGCCGGTGCACGACGTCGGCACCCAGACTCTGACCGAGGAGCTCGGCGCTCGCGTCAGAGCTGCCGGTGTCGACGGCGACGAAGCGGTCCGGAGGCCGGGTCTGAGCCTGCAGCCCGTCCAGAACGGCCGGCAGCCAGCGCGCTCCGTCGTGGCTCACCA
>JBPCND010000053.1:0-3589 GCA_051001655.1 Nocardioides sp.
GCCAGGGTGCCCGTCTCGACCGTCTCGGCATCCTCCCGTCCGGGCTCCCGCAGGTGGGTGTGCAGGTCGACCAGCCCTGGCAACGCGATCAGTCCCTCGGCGTCGACCACCTCCCCCGGGTCGTCGGTGGCCGGGGCCGTCGAGAGCCCGATCTCCGCGATCACGCCATCACGCAGCACCAGGTCGGTCGGCTCACCACCGAGGATCCTGGCGCGTTTGATCAGGCAGGTGGTCACGAGGGCCCTCCCGCGGCATCGCCGGTCGCGGATCCCACCGCAGGTTCGTTGCCGCCGAGCCGCAGGTAGAGCACGGCCATCCGCACCGCCACCCCGTTGGTCACCTGCTCGACGATCACCGAGCGGTCCGAGTCGGCGACGTCGGCGGTGATCTCCATGCCCCGGATCATCGGGCCGGGGTGCATCACGATCGTGTGGTCCTGCAGGTTCGCCATCCGACGGCCGTCCAGCCCGTAGCGGCGGCTGTACTCCCGGACGGTCGGGAAGAACGACGCGTTCATCCGCTCGCGCTGCACCCGGAGCATCATCACGACGTCGGCCTTGGGCAGGACGGAGTCGAGGTCGTACGACGTCTCGACGTCCCACCCGTCGATGCCGAACGGGAGCAACGTCGGCGGACCCACCAGCGTGACCTCGGCACCCAACGTCTTGAGGAGCAACGCGTTGGACCGCGCCACCCGGCTGTGCAGCACGTCTCCGACGATGGCCACCCGACGTCCGTCGAGGTTTCCCAGATGTCGCCACATCGTGAAGGCGTCCAGGAGCGCCTGGGTGGGATGCTCGTGGGTGCCGTCGCCGGCATTGATCACGCTGCTGCGCGACCAGCCCGCGTTGGCCAGCAGGTGCGGCGCTCCCGAGGCCCAGTGCCTGACGACGACCGCGTCGGCACCCATCGCCTCCAGCGTCATGGCCGTGTCCTTCAGAGACTCACCCTTGCTCAGGCTCGAGCCCTTGCCGGAGAAGTTGATGACGTCCGCCGACAGCCGTTTCGCGGCAGCCTCGAACGAGATCCGGGTCCGGGTCGAGTCCTCGAAGAACAGGTTGACCACCGTCCGGCCGCGCAGCGCCGGGAGCTTCTTGATCGGCCGGTCGGCCAGCGAGCGAAGCTCCTCGCTCGTCCTCAGGATCAGCTCGGCGTCGTCACGGCTCAGGTCGGCGGCGCTCAGCAGGTGCTTCATCATCTCGACGCGCCCCCCGACATCCCCGAGCCCGCTGCCATCCCAGAGATCGTCACGTCGTCCTCGCCGTCGAACTCGGCAAGGTGGACCGCGACCTTCTCGACCAGTGAGGTCGGCAGGTTCTTGCCGACGAAGTCCGCGCGGATCGGCAGCTCCCGGTGGCCGCGATCCACCAGCACCGCGAGCCGCACGGACCGCGGGCGGCCGAGGTCGTTCATCGCGTCGAGCGCGGCCCGGATGGTGCGACCGGAGAACAGCACGTCGTCGACGAGAACGACCACCTTGCCCTCGACACCGTCCGTGGGGATCTCGGTCACCAGCAGCGGTCGCGCGGGCCGCAGCCGGAGGTCGTCGCGGTACATCGTCACGTCGAGCGACCCCACCGGCACGGTGAAGCCCTCGACCGCGGCGATCTTGGCGGCGATCCTGCGGGCCAGCGGCACGCCGCGGGTCGGGATGCCTAGCAGGAGAAGACCGTCGGCGCCCTTGTTGCGCTCGAGGATCTCGTGGGCGATGCGGGTGAGTGCGCGGGAGACGTCGTGCGCATCCATCACGGTGGAACCGGGCGGACCGGTGGATGGGTCGGCCGAGCGGCCGTCGGACGTGCGGGCAGGCATCTGCATGCCGGACCTCCTTCTCCGCCTCACGGGACGGCTCGTTAAAGGATGTCGATCGCGCGTCACGCTACCAGCCGTCCGCGCCGTTCGGACAACGCCGTGCGGCAGGTCCTACCCGTCGGGACACCGGGCGCGGCCAGTCGGAGCGTAAAGCACCGCGTGATGTGACCGGATGGTGCCGTGCGCTCCGAACGAGTCGCTCATCCCTTGGGTCGAGGGACGGTTAACATGCCCGGATGCTGAAGTCCGCAGCCGCATCGATCCTGCTCGCCCTGTCGACCGGGTGTAGCCCGTCGGACTCCCCCGCGTCAAACCCCTCAGACCCCGCCGGGTCAGAGGGACCGCCGGCGGCGACCGCCGACTCGAGCAGCACAGCCACGGACACCCCCTCGCCGGATGGGTCGCCGAGTCAACCGATGCCTGTCGTCGAGCAGCCGCTCGGCACGGCGGAGCAGACCAACGCCGCGAACGAGGCAGCCTGCGTGGGCAGCAAGAGCCAGACCGTGGAGATGCTCGACCCTCTGGTCATCGCCGAGGTGCGAGTCGAGCCGGTCACCTTCAACGCGCTCGGGAGCAACGGTCAGAGCGTGGAGGCAAGCACCGTCCCCGGGTTCGTGGTCCCCGAGCACACCGTCGACACCGGCTGCATCATCCACGAGAAGGCGCCGGCCGGCTGCCTGGGTGGCGTCCGGATCACCGGGTTCGAGATACCGGGCATCCGGCTGCCCGAGGTGACGGTTCCGGAGCGGGTTCTCCCGGATGGGACCGTGCAACCGGCCGTGACCGTTCCGGCCCGAGAGGTCGAGCCGGTGAAGATCCAGGGCGCCTCGGTGGACCGCGTCTGCCAGGTCGAGCGGGATGGTGGCAGATCCGCGGTCGTGCGCCCCTCGGTGCTTCGCCCCGCAGCCTTGCGCCCCTCGGTGTTGCGGCCCTCGCTGCTCCAGCCGAGCATCTCGGTCGACGTCGAGAACGAGGACGGTGAGGCGGTGCCGTTCAGCGCACCCCCGCGCACCATCGGCGCCGTCTCCGCCCCGGCAGTGTCCGTCGCGCCGGCCAGTGCTCCGCCCCAGTCGCTTCCCTACGAGCCACTCGCGGCCGAACCCGAGGTCGACGTGGCACGGGGGAAGGACACCACGGCGTACGTCGCTCCGGCGAACGTGCTCTTCGACGAGAACAGGGCCGTCCTCAAGCCCACGGCACGAGCAGCGCTGAGGGCCATCCTCGCCGACCTGAACAAGCAGTCGCCGGACGGCAGGATCACGGTCGACGGCTACACCGACAACCAGGGCAGCAAGGTCTCCGGGCTCACCTTGTCGAAGGCCCGCGCCGAGGCCGTGGCACGGTTCCTGACCACCGCGGGCGGTGTCGCGAGGTCCCGCATCGCCGAGCTCACCGGCTACGGCGAGGCCAATCCTGCGTTCCCGAACACCACCGAGGCCAACATGGCCAAGAACCGCCGGGTGGTCGTCTCGGTCGAGAACTGACGGCCACGCCGGAGGGACGGGTCTCAGGAGAGGTCGTTGATCGCGGTCTCCACCGCTCGGTGGAAGGTCCGATAGGCGTAGATCATCGCGCGCAAGGTTGTGACAGGCACCTCGGCGTGTACGGCGGTCGCCAGCATCGACAACACCTCTCCGCCGCTCGGCCCGACAGCCGTGGCCCCCACGAGCACGCCGCGGTCCGCATCGGCGACGACCTTGATGAGTCCCTCGGCCTTCGCGATCCCGCCGCGGATGGCCGACCCGAGGTCGGTCGGGCCGACCGCGACACGGAGCCC
>JBPCND010000054.1:0-11051 GCA_051001655.1 Nocardioides sp.
CAGGCGCCCGCGGTTCCGATCGGTTTCACGCTCAAGGCAGCGCCCGAGCGGTAGGTTATGTGGCATTCGCCCGTGTTTGATCGCCGACGCGGGGTGGGAGGGATCTCACCGGGCTCTTCGGGCTCACCGGGCTCACCGGGCGTACGGCGTCGATAAGGTCACGCCATGACCGACTCGACGCCTGCTCCGGACGCTATCGAGCCGACCCATCTGCGCCTGGACCGGCATGACGACGGGGTGGTCGTGCTGACCCTGGACAACCAGGCGCAGCGCAACGCGATGTCGCCGCAGATGACCGCGTCGTGGGTGCGTGCCGTCGATGAGCTGGCAGCGGATCGCTCCGTGCGGACCGTGGTCGTCACGGGCGCGGGCACGGCGTTCTGCTCCGGCGGCGACACCGGCTGGACCGCGGGCGAGCCGGATGCCAGCGTGGACGACCTGCGCACCCGGATGATCGCGTTCTACCGCGCCTGGCTCTCGATCCGTCGGCTCGAGGTGCCGACGATCGCCGCTGTCAACGGGGCAGCGATTGGTGCGGGCCTGTGCCCCGCGCTCGCGTGCGACCTCCGCTACGCAGCAGGATCGGCGAAGCTCGGCGTTCCCTTCGTCAAGCTCGGCATGCACGCCGGGATGGCAGCGACGTACCTGCTGCCCGACGTCGTGGGTCCGGCGCACGCCCGCGACCTGCTGATGACCGGCCGCGTCGTCGGCGCTGAGGAGGCGGTGCGGCTCGGACTGGTCTCCGAAAGCTCGACGGGCTCCACGGAGGGCGGTTTCCTTGAGGGGGTCCTGGAGACGGCGCGGGGGATCGCCGCGACGGCGCCCATCCCGAGCCGGCTGACCACCGTGGCCCTGCGCGGCGGTGGACACAGCGACTTCGAGTCCGCGTTGCAGTGGGAGGCTCTGGCGCAACCGGTCACCTTGGCGACCGCGGATCTCCAGGAGGGCATCGCGGCGGTGGCGGAGAGGAGGGCTCCTCGGTTCACCGGCCGCTGAGAAGAAGAGGCCCTCCGCCGGTCGGTCCGCCGCTTGCCTTCCCCTTGCGAGCGCCGGGCCGAGTCGGCCGAGGGCCTCGTCTGCGGCCAACCTAGAGGGATCTCCGGGCCAGGGTCAACACCCACGTCCGCCTGGCCGCATCGTCCTGTGGACAGCTCTGGGGAGAGCCTGTGGACCACCGCCCACAGCCTGTGGATAACTCTGGGGAAAGCGGTGCACCGACCTGTGCGGGACACGCCCGGCGGGCTGGCCCAGCCGCCGCCTGAACAGCGATGATGGACACACACAGGCTGTGGATCACAGCCAAGCCAGGTGTCGCTGGCGAGAGGAAGCGGGTGAAGGGTGTTCGCCGTACAGGGATCGGAGCAGCCCCGCGACCCGGTGGGAGTGCTCCGCCGGATTGCGTTCCTGATGGAACGGCGGCAGGCCGACAGCTACCGGATCAAGGCCTACCGGGGTGCCGCCGCCGTGCTGCTGCCTCTGGACCCTGACGAGGTGGCCGCGCGCGCGACACAGGGCACCCTGCGAGATCTCCCGGGAATCGGTGCCAAGACCGCAACGGTGGTCGAGGACTGCCTCGCAGGTCGTCGGCCCAAGACTCTGCTCGACCTCGAGGACGGCGCCGGTCCTCTGACCGAAGGCGGAGTGGCGTTCAGGTCCCTGCTTCGCGGTGACCTGCACACTCACTCGGACTGGTCCGACGGCGGCTCGCCCATCGAGGAGATGGTGACGACCGCCCTGGAGATCGAGCACGACTACACCGTGCTCACCGACCATTCGCCCCGACTGCGTGTCGCCAACGGGCTCTCGGTCGAACGGCTGACCCAGCAGCTCGAGGTGGTCGACGCGGTCAACGAGCACCTCGACGGAGGCTTTCGGCTGCTGAGAGGTATCGAGGTGGACATCCTCGAGAACGGCGCCCTGGACCAGACTGATCAGATGCTTGGCCGGCTCGACGTGGTCGTGGCCTCGGTGCACTCCAAGCTGCGGATGGACCGCGCCGCGATGACCCGCCGCATGGTTGCCGCGGTCCGGCACCGGGAGACCAACGTCCTCGGGCACTGCACCGGGCGGCTGGTGACCGGAGGTCGCGGCACCCGTCCCCAGAGCGAGTTCGACCACGAGGCCGTGTTCGCGGCCTGTGCGGACAACGCGGTCGCTGTCGAGATCAACTCCCGGCCCGAGCGGCGTGACCCGCCCGACGAGCTGGTGGCTGCCGCGCTGGACGCAGGATGCCTGTTCTCCATCGACAGCGACGCCCACGCCCCGGGCCAGCTGGACTTCCTCGACTACGGTTCCGCGCGCGCCGTGGAGCTCGGCGTACCAGCGGAGCGCATCGTCAACACGTGGTCGCTCGAACGCCTCCTGACCTGGGCCAACGGGTAGCGTTCGGACATGGCCGCCGCCCGTGTTCCGAGGACTCCGGCAACGGCCGCTGCGGCGTCGACTGTCACGGCTGGTGCGGGATCTGCTGGCCCGGTCGTCGAGGTACGACGCTCACGGCGGCGTCGCCGGACCGTCGCTGCCTACCGGGAGGGCGACACGGTCGTCGTGCTGATCCCGGCCCGGATGACCCGCGTCGAGGAGCAGGAGTGGGTGGCGACGATGCTCACCCGTTTGGAGAAGTCGGAGAGGCGACGCAAGCCCAGCGACGCGGCCCGGATCCGCCGCGCGCACGAGCTCAACACGAAGTATCTCGACTCGCTGGCGGAGCCCGACAGCGTGCGGTGGGTGGACAACCAGAGCACCCGGTGGGGCTCCTGCACCCCGCAGGACAGGGCCATCCGGCTCTCCCGCCGCCTCGAGGGGATGCCGTCCTGGGTGGTCGACTACGTCCTTGTCCACGAGCTGGCGCACCTGCGGGAGGTCGGGCACACCGCTGACTTCTGGGCGATGGTCGACCGGGTCCCCAGAGCCGAACGAGCCAAGGGGTTTCTCGAAGGAGTCGCGGCAGCGTCCCAGCTCGGGATCACATGCGATCCCGACTGCTCCGAGCAGGGAGCGGCTCAGATGGCCGCCGACGAGCCCGCCGACCCGTCCACCCTGTTCTGAGTCTCCCCCAGCCTGGCCAGCCCGAGCTCCACGAGGGCCGGCAGGTCGGTCGCCTGGGGCGGCAACGCGTCCATCGGCCACCACCGGACGTCGAGAGACTCCTCGCTGACGGCGTGCTCCGCTCCAGCAGGGGCGCGGGCGACGAACCGGACGTCGAGATGGCGTACCGCGGTTGGCCCGGCCCCGCAGAAGCGCACCTCGTGCCGATCCAGGTGCACCGGCGTCGGGTCGAGCTCCAGCCCGTGCATGCCGGACTCCTCCGCTGCCTCCCGGAGCGCCGACCCGGCGAGGGTGCTGTCCCCAGGCTCGCAATGGCCGCCCAGGTGGAACCAGGCCTGTGCCTTGGCGTGCAGGGTGAGCAGCACGTGGCGACGGTCGGCGGAGACGATGAGGGCGCCCGCGGTGAGGTGGTCCGGGCGGCAGTCGCGCGAGAGGCCGGCTGGCTCGCGCAGGAGGTGGTCGACGTACTCCTCGCGCAGCCGGTCCTGGGCGGCGTCAGGCGGGGACCAGGTGCGCAGGACGGTGAGTGCGTCGGTGTGCAGCCGACCGGTCACCGCCCGGGCGTGCCGTCGTCGGGGTCGTCGAGCAGCTCGGCGAGGGCGGCGTCGAAGTCGGCGTCGCTCAACGACTCCGGCTCCACCATGTCCTCGCGGAAGCCGAGCGGGTCGTCGAGGTCGGCGGCTGTGGGCAGCAGGTCGGGGTGCGCCCACACGGCGTCGCGCGCGTCGACTCCCTGACGGGACCGCAGTGAGCCCCACAGCGTGGAGGCGTCACGCAGCCGACGCGGCCGCAGCTCGAGCCCCACCAGTGCGGCGAACGTCGACTCGGCCGGCCCGCCCGCGGCACGACGGCGGCGTACCGCCTCCTGGAGCTTCGCGGCCGCTGGCATCCGCTCCTCGGTCGACTGCGAGACCACCTCGTCGACCCAGCCCTCCACCAACGCCAGGACCGTCTCGAGCCGAGTGAGGGCCGCCTCCTGGGCGGGAGTCTTCGCAGGCTCGAACAGGCCGCCCTCGAGTGCTTCCTGGAGCGCCGACGGGTTCATCGGGTCGATGCCGCGCATGGACTCCTCGATCTTGGAGACGTCGATGCTGGTGCCGCGTCCGTAGTCCTCGACCGTCGCGAGCAGGTGTCCCCGCAGCCACGGGACGTGCGCGAAGAGGCGCTGGTGGGCGGCCTCGCGCAGGGCGAGATAGAGCAGTACGTCGTTGCCGTCCACGTCAAGGCCGGCCGCGAAGTCGTCGACGTTCTGCGGGACCAGCGCCGCCTTCCCCTCCGGCCCGAGCGGCAGCCCGATGTCGGAGGCGGTGAGGACCTCGCTGGCGAGACCGCCGAGGGCCTGCCCGACCTGACTGCCGAACATCGCGCCGCCCGCCTGGTTCAGGATGCCGATCAGCGGGCCGGCCATGGCCCTGGCCTCCTCGGGAATCGAGCTGCCCATCGCGCTCACGACGTGCTCGGCCACGGGCTCGACCAGTCGCTTCCAGACCTCGACGGTCTCCTCGACCCACTCGGCGCGGCTCCACGCAGCTGTCGTGGTGACTCCCGAGGGCAGATCCGTCGCCGAGTCGAGCCAGTGGTCAGCCAGCCGGAGCGCGTCGGCGGTCTCGCTGCGCTGCTGAGCGGTGGGGGAGGGGTCCGGCTCCTGCGCGACCGTGCGCCGGGCGACGTCCTTCGCGAGGGTCCAGTTCACCGAGCCCTCATGCGGCGACATCATCGCCTGCATCTGGCCCATCAACGCCGACATGTCGGGCATGCCTGTGCCGCCCGGCTGTGCACCGAACGCCGCACCGAACTGGGCGAACATCTGCTCGAACGGCGTGCCTTTGAACGGGTTGTTCGCGTCGTCGGGCCGGTCGGCGGGGTCGTTCGTCATGTCACCAAACTACTCGTGCTCGCCAACGCACCCGCGCCGAGCCTGCACCGGGTCGATGGCCGTGGGGAGCCTGACCTCGTAGGCTCCGGATCGTGACCGAGCCCCACGCCGCCGTACGCCTCGTCGACATCCGCGAGACCCCTCTTGACCCGGCCGAGGTGCTCGAGGCGCTGGCCGACGTCGCGGCCGGAGGCGTCACCCTGTTCGTCGGCACGGTGCGCGAGCAGGACCAGGGCAGACCCGTCACCGGCCTGGAGTACTCCGCGCACCCCAGCGCCATGGCCCGGCTGCGCGAGGTCTGTGATGCCGTCGCGACGCGCTACGACATCCACGGGGTCGCCGCACTGCACCGGGTCGGCAGGCTCGGGCTCGGCGAGGCGGCCGTCATCGTCGCGACCGCAGCGGGACATCGAGGGGAGGCCTTCGAGGCATCGAGGGCCCTCATCGACGACCTGAAGGCGACGGTGCCGATCTGGAAGCACCAGATGTTCACCGACGGCAGCGACGAGTGGGTCGGCACGCCCTAGGCCCGCGTGCCTGCGCCGCACCCCGGCTTCGGGTCCGTAGCCTGAGGACGTGGAGATCCTTGCGTGGCTGGTGCCAGCGGTCGGCGTCACCCTGGTTGCCATGCTGTGGGCCGCCTGGGCCGGTCGGCCGCAGCGCGAGCAGGTCGAACGGTCGGAGGCGTCGACCGAACGGTTCGCCAGGGCGATCACCAAGGAACACCCCACCGCGGGGCGGCCACCGCCGGCCGGTCCGCGGGACCGGAGCACCGGGATCGCAGTGCGCCCTTCGCGCAACGGAGGCCCGCAACAGGGACAGGCCCGCAGGTCAGCGTAGTTGTCACCGGGTGAGAGGGTGACCTACATGACCCGCCGCACCGTCTCCAGCGTGGTGGTGGTCTGCCTGCTGATCGGCCTCCTGGCCGCGGCGGCGTTCCTGCCCGTTCCCTACGTCACGATGAGCCCCGGTCCGACGGTAGACGTGCTCGCCGAGGCCGACGGTCGCCCGGTGATCGACGTCGAGGGCACCGAGACCTTTCCCACCGAGGGTGCGTTGCGACTGACCACCGTCTCCGTGACCAGTCCCGGCGTCGAGATCTCGCTGGTGGAGGCGTTGTCGGCATGGTTCGACGGGGCTCGTGCGGTGTACCCCCGCGAGGTGATCTATCCGCCCGACCAGACCGCCGAGGACGTCGAGCGCGAGAGCAGCGTGCAGATGGTCTCCTCCCAGGACGCCGCCGTGGCGGTGGCGCTCGCGGAGCTCGGCTACGACCTGGAGATGCGCACCGAGGTCCTCGGCGTCACCAAGGACGCGCCCGCCGACGGGGAGCTCCTGCCCCGTGACCGGCTGCTCGAGATCAACGGGGTGCAGATCACCGACGTGGCCCAGGTGGCCGAGGCGGTCCAGCGCACGGGTGTCGGCGAGACGGCGGAGTTCGTCGTACGCCGCGAGGGTGAGAGTCGCACGATCAGGATCGAGACCGTCGCCGCCGAGGACGATCCCGAACGGGCCGTCGTCGGCATCGAGATCGGGAACGGCTATGACTTCCCCTTCGACGTCAGGGTGCGCATCGACGAGCAGATCGGTGGACCCAGCGCCGGCCTGATCTTCTCTCTGGCCATCTACGACACGTTGACCCCGGGAGCGCTGACCGGAGGCGATGCGATCGCCGGCACCGGGACCATCGACCCCGAAGGAGCGGTGGGCGCCATCGGCGGCATCCAGCAGAAGGTCGTCGCCGCGGCCGATGCCGGCGTCGAGGTGTTCCTGGTCCCGGCAGGCAACTGTGACTCCGCACGGGGAGCCGACGTCCGTGAGGACGAGATCCGACTGGTGCGGATCGAGACGATGCACCAGGCGGTTGAGGCGCTCGAGACCTACACCGACGACCAGTCGGCCGACCTGCCCGGCTGCGGATGAGCGACATGAGCGAGCAGGCGAGCCCGCGGAAGACTCTTGCGGACCCCGTGCCGGCGGACCCCGTGCCGGCGGACCCCGTGCTGGCGGACCCCGTGCTGGTGGCCGTTGTGCGCGAGATCGAGGAGCATGCGGCCGGTCGAGGCTGGGACCAGCCAGCCAGTCTCTTCGCCTTGGTGCCCACCAGCGACCTCCTCGCCCGCGAGCCGGGGCTGGCTGCCGCCTTCGAGATCGACGAGGACACGGCGGCGGAGTCATTGACGCCGGTCGAGCAGGAGGCGCTCGCGCCGGACCGGTCGCTGGAGCGCACTCTGGAGCAGATCATGTGGCCCGACGAGGTGGCCGGCTGCGCCGTGGTGGTGGAGCGGCTGGTGCTGCCGCCCTCGGTCGACGGGCAGATCCCGGACGACGACTCCGCGGCACTCGACTTCGCCGCGGAGCATCCGGACCGTCAGGAGGTCAGGTTCGTGGCGGCCGCGTTGCGCACCGGTGCGACCTTCTGTGCGCTGCGGCTGCGCACCCACGACGATGCGTTCTCCGTGCTGGAGGGCCCGGATCTGGTGCCGGCCCTCCTACAGTTGTTGTCAAGCACCCTCGAGCAGTGAGTCAGGACAGGCAGAGACCGTGAGCGGATTCTTCGACGAACCACCTCAGCAGCCTCGGCGTACGGCGATGCCGCCACCGCCTTCGCAGCGGTCGCGCGCGATCGTCCTCACCGCGATCGTTCTGGTGGTGCTGTTCTTCCTGACCTCGGTGTTCACCGGGGTGTGGACAGACCGGCTGTGGTTCTCGAGCCTCGGCTACTCCGCGGTCTTCACCAAGATGCTCGGCACCCGGGTGCTGCTGTTCGTCGTCTTCGGCCTGCTGCTCGGCATCGTCGTGGGGCTCAACATTGCCTTGGCCTACCGTTTCCGTCCGATCTTCCGACCCGCCTCATCGGAACAGGTCAACCTGGACCGCTACCGGGAGGCCGTCGAGCCGGTGAAGCGCTGGCTGCTGATCGGCGTCGCCGGGCTGATGGCGTTGTTTGCCGGGGGATCCGGCGCGGGCCAGTGGCGGACCTATCTGCTGTGGCGGCACCGTAAGCCCTTCGGCAGCACCGACCCCTACTTCAACCGCGACGTCGGCTTCTACGTCTTCGAGCTCCCGTGGCTGCACTACCTCGTCGACTTCGTGATGGCCGCGATCGTGCTCAGTCTGATCGCCGCAGCCCTGACCCACTACCTCTTCGGTGGCGTCCGGCTGCAGGCCAAGTCCGACAAGCTCTCGGGCGCCGCCCAGGTCCACCTGTCTGTGCTGCTCGGACTGTTCGTGCTGTTCAAGGCCGCCGACTACTGGCTGGACCGGTTCGACCTCACGACGAACGCCGGCGGCCTTTTCACCGGGATGAGCTACACCGACGAGAACGCTGTCCTGCCCTCGAAGAACATCTTGATGTTCATCGCGCTGATCTGTGCACTGCTCCTATTCGCCAACGTGCTGCGCCGGACCTGGATGCTGCCCTCGGTCGGTCTCGCGCTGCTGGCGCTGTCGGCGATCCTGCTCGGAGCCATCTGGCCCGGCATCGTCCAGCAGTTCCAGGTGAAGCCGTCTGAGCCGGACCGTGAGGGCCCCTACATCGAGCGCAACATCGAGGCCACCCGGGCGGCGTTCGACGTCGGCGGCACCGAGATCATCGACTACGACGCGAACCTCGCACTCTCGAGCGACCAGCTGAAGGCCGACGCGCAGTCGATCCCGGGGATCCGGCTGCTCGACCCGGCCCTGGTGTCGGACACCTTCGAGCAGCTCCAGCAGGTGCGCGGCTACGACAGCGTGGCCGACGTGCTGGACGTGGATCGTTACGAGGTCGACGGCGAGGTCCGCGACATGGTCGTCGCGGTCCGTGAGCTCGAGCAGAACGGCCTCGAGGAGACCCAGCAGAACTGGGCGAACCTGCACACCGTCTACACCCATGGCTTCGGGATCGTCGCGGCCTACGGCAACCAGCGTGACGCGCAGGACCGGCCGGTCGCCGACGCCGAGGGCAAGCCGATCTGGGCCGAGCAGGACATCCCGCCCAAGGGTGCACTGACCGAGATGTTCGAGGACGGCTACCAGCCTCGGATCTACTTCGGCGAGAAGAGCCCGCCGTACTCCATCGTCGGCAAGCCGGACGGGTCCAGTGACGTCGAGCTCGACATCCCGGAAGGCACCGGGTCACAACCGACCACGACGACGTACGCCGGCACGGCCGGTGTCCCGGTGGGCGGCATCTTCAACAAGCTTCTCTACGCCTTGCGGTTCTCCGAGCCCAACATCGTGCTCTCGAGCCGGGTCAACGAGAACTCGCGCATCCTCTACGACCGGGCGCCGCGCGAAAGGGTGCAGAAGGTCGCGCCTTGGCTGACGGTGGACGGCGACGTCTATCCGGCCGTGGTCGACGGACGGGTCGTGTGGATCGTGGACGGCTACACGACGACCGACCACTACCCGAACGCCGAGAAGGACTCCCTGACGGACATGACCTCCGATTCGCTGCAGCCACGGACGGCCTACGCGACGCTTCCGACCGACGAGATCAACTACATGCGGAACTCGGTCAAGGCCGTGGTGGATGCCTACGACGGCACGGTGACGCTCTACGAGTGGGACCGGGACCCGATCCTCGACGTGTGGTCCGAGGCCTTCCCCGGAGTCGTCCGGGCGCGCGAGGAGATCCCCGAGGACCTGCTCGACCACATGCGCTACCCCGAGGACCTGTTCAAGGTGCAGCGGGAGGTTCTCGCGACCTATCACGTCCAGGACCCCAAGACGTTCTACGAGGGGAGCGACCGGTGGCGGGTGCCCGAGGACCCCGAGGACAAGACGCAGAGCCAGCCGCCGTACCGGCTCTCGGTCAAGACGCCTTCAGGTAGTGAGGATCCGGTCTTCTCCCTGACCAGCGTCTATGTCCCGCAGGAGCGTCAGAACCTGGCCTCGTTCATCTCCGTCGATGCCGACGCCTCCCAGGACGACTACGGCAAGATCCGCATCCTGAGGCTGCCGAGCAACACCCAGGTGCCTGGTCCATCCCAGATCGCCAACCAGTTCGCCTCCGACCAAGAGATCCAGGACCGGCTGCTCGCGTTCACCCGGACGAACTCCAAGGCGCTGTTCGGCAACCTGCTGACGTTGCCGGTCGGTGACGGTTTGCTCTACGTGCAGCCGCTCTACACGTTGCGACAGGAAGGCGAGGGACGCTATCCGGTCCTGCGCTACGTGCTGGTCTCCTTCGGCGAGGACGTCGGGATCGGCTCGACGCTGACCGCTGCACTCGACGACGTCCTGGGCACTTCCTCCGAGCCGATCGATCCGGCGCTGGAGCCGACCCCGACTCCTGAACCGGACCCGGATCCTGGCGATGGTGAGGGCGATCCCGGCACCGGGACGCTGAACCAGGACGTCCTCGACCTGCTCCAGCAGGCGGACGACAAGTTCGCCGAGGCCGAGCAGGCATTGCGCGACGGCGATCCGGTCGGCTACGCGGAGGCCACCGAAGCGGCGAAGGCGCTGCTCGAGCAGGCGATTGCTGCGGCAGCACAGTCGGACGCCGAAGGTGGCGGTGGTAACGGCGGCGGAACCGGTGGTGGAGGAGCTGGTGGTGGAGCTGGTGGCGGTGGCGGTGGCGGTGGCGGTGGTAGCGGTAACTGAGCCAGCCGACGCGGGCCGGCGGGCCTGCGTGGTGGTCGCGCTGGCGATTTGGCGGGCTCTTCAGTCGTCCCGTAGGATGACGATGTCATCGACGCGGGGTGGAGCAGTTCGGTAGCTCGCTGGGCTCATAACCCAGAGGTCGCAGGTTCAAATCCTGCCCCCGCTACCAAGAAACCGCAGGTCAGAGGCACTGTCACGGAAACTGTGACAGTGCCTCTGTCGTCCTTGACCGCACCTTGACCGCAAACGCTGCCTCGAGAATCGCCTCGAAACTCACCTCAGATCGCCCTTCAAACCGGTGGTGAGCCATGTGGTGAGGTGCTTGGACAGGTCAGTTCGCTGGTGGTGAGCCATCTGGTGAGGGGCCCCACGACATGTTTTCGATCCGGAACTGGCTCTTCGGCTCCAGGGTGTCCACGTGCGACGACTCGATGCGCCTATGTCAGTAGCCGAGTCACTGAGGAGTCAATATGGACGCGATGCTGTTGAAGGTTCCGGACGTGGTCGCCTGCCTGGGCGTCAGCCGGGCCAAGGT
>JBPCND010000055.1:0-3186 GCA_051001655.1 Nocardioides sp.
CCGTGATGGCCGACCCGCACACGAGCGGTGTCAGCGCGCCACGGCGTACTCCTTGCCGCAGTGCCCGCAGCACGTCCCCGCGCCGGGCGGGCTCCCCGGCCACCCAGCGCGCGAGCACCCGGTCGTCTGCTTCGGCGACGACGGCGACGACCGACTCGTCCACGAGGGGCACCGGCGTGACGTGGGCTTCACGCGCACCCTGCGCGGAAGCGCGCGCCAGCTCGACGACGGACGAGGTGAGACGACGACGTACCTGCTCCAGCACGCGGCCCACGTCGGCGCCGGCGCGGTCGACCTTGTTCACGAACAGCACCGTCGGCACACCGATCCGTTGGAGGGCACGCCAGATCACCACGGTCTGCGGCTGGACGCCCTCGACCGAGGACAGCACCAGCACGGCCGCGTCGAGAACACCGAGGGAGCGCTCGACCTCGGCGATGAAGTCGGGGTGTCCGGGGGTGTCCACGAGGTTGACGACCAGCTCGCCGAGTGCGAACGACGTCACGGCGGCGCGGATGGTGATCCCGCGCCGGCGCTCCAGCTCCATCGAGTCCGTGCGGGTGGTCCCGGCGTCGACGCTCCCCGGGGCGTCGATCACGCCTGCCTCGAAGAGCAGACGTTCGGTCAGGCTTGTCTTGCCGGCGTCAACATGCGCAACGATCCCGAGGACGAGTGAGGAATTCAAGGGGCAGCTCCACGACGAGACGGATAGCGGTCCGGGGCGTGGTGGCTGCTCGCACTGGTTTCTCCTGGCGGTTGGGTCGGGTCGGACGTGACGCGACGAGCGTGGCACGCCGGTCCGACCGAGGTCGAACGGTTTTTCGGCAAGCTCGGGCTCTGGTCAGCCCTCGGCCGGGCCGAAGCGGCGAACCGTCTCCTGGACCTCCTGGACGATTCGCCTCTGGGTACGGCGTCGCTCCGCACCGAACAGCTCCGACCAGATCACCCGAGAGACCCCATGACCGCCCTGTGTCCGGCGGAGCCAGTCCTCACGTCGCTTCTCCTCCCAGACGATCTCGCCGGGAGGTCGATCGGCCACTCCCCCGAGGTCACGCTCGAGGTACTTGACCCGTCCGTCGAACTCGAAGAGATGGCGCCCGATCCTGGCATCCGCGTAGGCCGTCCGATAGCCGTCGGTCACCAGGTACTGAGTCTCGATCTTGCCCAGACCCAGCTCGCCCAGCATCACGCGCATGAGCGACTCCCCCGGGTTCTGAGCACCGGCGTCGGCGAACTCGACGGCCGCCCGGACATCGCCGACGTGCGCCCATGACGACATCGCCTCGAGAGATTCCTGCAGCTGCACCTCGCCCGCTCCCATCCGGAGCGCTGCATCGAGGGCCACCACACCGTCCTCGAAGCCGTGCTCACGGGCGATGTCGACGCCGGTGCGGGCGAGATCCGTGAAACGGAGGCCTCCCCGGTCGATGACCGAGCGCTCGCCTAGCATGGCCCGGTGGTGCTTGACACCGCCCTGAGAGCGGCCGCCATGGACATCGGGGCGGGTCACGTGCACGAGGGCCTGCCACCGCGGACGCAGGGGCATGGTGTGGAGGACTGCCGCGCTGGCGTGGCTGAACACACCGGACGTCCGCAGGGTGAGTGCCCTTGCTCGGACCTGGAGCAGATACCGGCCGTCCGCGTCGCATGACTCGAACAGCACGCGGTCGGCGTACACCCCTCGGGCCAGGACCACCCAGTCGCCGGCTCGCCGGCCACTGCGTCCGGTGAGGGTCTTGAGCTCGCGCTCGGTGTAGCCACAGCGCAGCGCATCTTGGCGCGTGAAGGGGCCGGCATTTCGCGCGGCGACAGCCTGAAGAGCCGGTCTCATCCGACCAGGATGGCGGCTCCGAGCGGATCCTGGACGGTGGTTCGGCGGCCCTGTGGACGTCGCCCGCTGCCAGCTGCCCCCGTTGTGGACGGTTCGGCGGGGGTGTGCCGCCAGTCAGGCGTCCATCACCCCGCGCTACATGCGATGGGGGCGACGCCGGTCAACCGTGGCGGCTCAGGGGGTGAGGAGGGCGTCGTACGCAGCGGGGCTGGAGTCCTGCAGGAAGTCGGCGCACCGCTGGGCCTCCGGAGCCTCGCCGATGCGCGCGGCAGCGGTCGTCAGGGCACCGAGCGCACGCAGGAAACCGCGGTTCGGCTCGTGCTCCCACGGCACCGGCCCCTGGCCCTTCCAGCCGTTGCGGCGCAGCTGGTCCAAGCTGCGGTGGTAGCCGACCCGGGCGTAGGCGTAGGCCGTCACGTCGTCGACGTCTCCGTCGGCCAGAGCCTGCTCGGCCAGCGTCGCCCAGGCGAGCGGCGACTCGGGGTGACTGCGGACGACGACGGCCGGCGACGTGCCAGCCTCGAGCTCGGCAGCTGCCGGGTCCTGTGGGAGATGCGTGGGTGGTGGTCCGGCCATCAGGTCCTGGAAGCTCATGTCTGCCATTGTGCCCGCGAACCGACGCCTCGGCACCACCGGTGGTTCGTGCTCGGACACCAGGGGTACCAGCGCTGGCATGCACCTGGTGTTCATGGGAGTGTCCGGGACCGGCAAGAGCGCGGTCGCACAGTCGGTCGCCGACGCGCTCGGCTGCGAGTTCGTCGAAGGTGACGACTTCCACTCCCGGGCCAACGTCGCCAAGATGCGCAGCGGCACGCCACTGACCGACGAGGACCGCCTGCCCTGGCTACGGGCCCTCGCCGCGTGGACACGCGAGCGTGCCGAGCAGGACCGAGCCACGGCGATCACCTGCTCGGCACTGCGCCGCGGCTACCGCGACGTCCTGCGTGAGGGCGCGCCGGACACCTGTTTCGTTCACCTCAGCGGCAGCCGCGAGCTGATCCTGGCCCGGATGAGCGGGCGGCAGCATTTCATGTCGGCCACGCTGCTGGACTCCCAGCTGGAGACGCTCGAGCCGTTGCAGTCCGATGAGCGCGGCCTGGTGGTCGACATCGACGTACCCCTCGACGACCTGGTCGAGGGGCTGGTCGAGCGACTCAGGCGCTGACCGAGGTCCCGGTGGAGCGCAGGTTCTCGCAGGCCTCGACGACGCGCGCGGCCATGCCCGCCTCCGCCGCCTTGCCCCAGGCACGCGGGTCGTAGACCTTCTTGTTGCCCACCTCGCCGTCGACCTTCAGGACCCCGTCGTAGTGGGCGAACATGTGGGCGGCCACCGGCCGCGTGAAGGAGTACTGGGT
>JBPCND010000056.1:0-4137 GCA_051001655.1 Nocardioides sp.
CGGCACTCACGATCGACGTCAGAAGGGGAATGGTCGTTACGTGAACGCTCGGTGCCCCTCTCGCCTGGTATGGCCTCATGCTAACAAGTCCGTTAGCTGTCTGTTAGCAGCACCGTCCACAGTGGCATACCGTCAGGCGGCTCCGTGGGCGTCACAGGCACCCTCCTAGGCCCTTGGAAACGAAGCGGGGAGAGAAGGGACACCGGGCGCACGTCGACGAGTCGGCGCCGACGGGGTGGCCGCTCGGCCTTGACGAAGGTGGCCGTGTCCCAGCGGGCAACCGGCGTGAGGGCCCGAAGGCCAAGTCGTCGATCCGGACAGGCCTGCCCAGGGTGGTGGCGCCGTTGCGGTCGACACTTGTGACGGCCTCGCCGCTAGCGAGCGAGGCGAATCCGACGGTTGCATAGGCGAAGATCTCGTCGAAGTAGACCACGCCGAACTGGGCGAGGGGGCTGACAGTCACGCATCGGATCTCAGGTGCCTTCGGCTGTGGTGAACGTGGCAGTGGTGGCCATGTCCCTGAGCTGTTGCACGTGTTCAGGGGTGGCGGTTGGGCCATAGGAGACGTCGAGGATGATGCGCTGACCCTCGACTTCGACGATCCACACCATGTCGACCTGCCCCGCGACCTGCTGCCAACGGCCCGCCCACAGGTTGAACGTCTTGTTCGGACAGAGCTCGACATTGACGTCGTCCGGCACGGCCAACTCGACGTACAACCCGTCGTACCCACCGACGGTGACAGGCACCGGATCGGCGACGGTCCGCATCGGCTGGGCGGCGAGTGCGTCGGCGAAGTCGGCCACCGACGGCCCGACCCGCTCCAGGCGCCCCCCGACCGGCTCCGGGCCCCCAGTGATGTCACACGGATGGGTGGCCACGCTGTAAGCGGCCCAGGCCCACAGATAACCCCCGAAATCACTGTCTTCGGCCGCCACCCCGACACCGACGCCACCCGTCAACGCGGTATACCCATCAGGAACCGTCAGCACCGGCAACAGCGGCGCCGACGGTGCATCCTGCACCGAGATTGCGTACCGGCCCGGCTCCAACACCGAATCACCCGAATCCCGCAGCATCGGCACCAGTTCAGTCGAGTCAGCAGTCGGAGAACCCGGGACGGGCGCGCTTGACTCAGGCCGCTCATCGGTGCAACTGACCATCGCAGCGGCGATCAGTACCGCGCTGCCCGTTTTCAGGACGCTTCGAGTTCGGCTCGCTCGCGCCCTCGTCCACCGCGCACCCGGGCGGACGTCGCCAGAACTGCGGGTGTGGACACCGTCCGACTTGCGTATCAACATCTCGTCCTCCGGATCGTTGGGTGATGACGGCTCGTACGGGCCGCAGATGCGACCGATGTGCGTCTGCTCGCGGTCGTCAGGCTGATTTGGACACTTGACGGCCAGCGGTTACCACGGGTCAGGTGCCGGCGGTCGGCTCCCTAGTTCACGCGCTCCTTTCGCCACGGCACCAGGTGCACCGCTATAGGAGCGGTAGGTGACTCTGGCAGTAGGTGAAGCCGCAGGGTTCGAGGGTGCGGCAGGCTCCGGTGACGTCACAGGAGGTCCATTGGCCATCGGCGAGATAGGTGACCGTCGTTGCTGCGGTCCAGCCGAATTCTTGTACTCTGGGGGCCAACAGGGCCGGGAGGTCGAGGGGGATCAGTTCGCCGTTCCGGAGGTCGACGACCTCGTCGTAGGCGCGGGCGTGCCAGTATCGACCGTCAGGACTGAGTCCGAAGCCGAAGAATATGCCATCGTGGTAGGCGTAGGCGGGTGGTAGTTCAAGCAGCAGTCGCCCGGACGCGTCCTCGAAGCCCAGATTCGACCCTACCGTTCGTGCCCACACACCACCGCTGACGTCGCGCACCAGGTGCGCCTCCGGGCCGCTGACGGGGGGTTCGCGGGCGGACCATCGCCAGGTCCAGACCTTGTCGCCGTTGCGCACCGTGAAGAGTGGGCTGAAGGTGATCGAGAAGTACACCGACTCGCGGTCCACCGAGGTGATATCGACCCAGGGGTTGGGTGCGGCCTCGGCTGCCAGGCCGCCGAGGTCGGTGCGGGCCAGTTCCTGGCCTGTGCTGGCCTGGACCACGACCAGGTCGCCGGGAGTCTCAGCGGCCGGCTCGACCCAGGCCACCAGGTCGTGCGCCGGATTGCCGACGATGTCACGCCTGTTGCCGGAGATCCCCCCGGGCCCAGGATCGGCGAGCGCGTCCTGGCCGAGTTGCCCGATGACCTTGCGCTGATGCGTCCAGCTCTCCCAGACGATCTCGGCGGTGTCCGCATCGACGTCCACGACTCCGGTCGCCACTACGGTGTAGGCCTTGATGTCGTCCCGCTGCGGCCAGGTCCCGAAGTCGATGTCGAGCGAAGCGATCTCCGGCTCCACGACCGGTGGCGACGTGGCGGCGGGGTCGGTCCGCTCCCCACTGCCGAGCACGGCCGACGAGATCAGCTGCGCGCCGAGGAATACCAGCGCCGCGGCAAGGCCGGCGGCGGCCATCGCCAGCTGGGAGCGTCGCTGCCGACGGTGCCGGGACCGAACAGCGTCCGCGAGATCGTCGGGCGCCGCGACCATCTCATCGGCGCCCCTGAGGGCGGCCCGCAGGCGAGCTTCGAGGTCGGGATCTGACAGAGCCACGTCAGTGCTCCTCGAGGATGGTGGTGAACGCCGGCGCGGTCAGCACGGTGCGCAACCGGGCCAGGCCCCGCTGGGTCTGACTCCTCACGGTGAACACCGAGCAGCCCAGAGCCTCCGCAGTGGTCGCCTCACTTAGGTCCTCGGCGTAGCGGAGAACAATGACTGCGCGCATCCGGCGAGGCAGAGTTGCCAGCGCTGCCTTGATGCGCTCCCGTTCGGCCACATCAGCAGTGGGGTCGGGACCGGCGGGGTCGTAGGCGGGAAGGAAGACGATCTCCTGCGTCACCCGTAGCCGTCGCCAACTCGCAGCGCTGGTGACCAGGATCCGGCGAACGTAGGGATAGTGGTCGTCCCGCCCGATCCGCCCCCAGCGGCGGTAGGCCTTCACCAGGGTGGTCTGCAGCAGGTCCTCGGCATGACCACGGTCCCGCGTCAGCAGCAGGGCCATGCGGAGCAGCTCGTCGTATCGCGCGGCGACGAACTCCTCGAAGCCGGTCTCGTCCCGAGCTCCCATGGGGGGCCCTCCTAGTCACCCTCTATGACGCTCGAGCCGACCGGAAAACAATGCCGCCGTTACACAAAAGTGACCAAAGTATCCCGGTGTATTCCCCCCGACATGATTCATGAGCGTGCCGCTAACCCGCTGAAGTGACTGCGCTTCCCGTCCTGACCTGCATGTATAGGCGTGGAGAGGCGTTGGTCATCGACGGCGCGTTGTGGACGTCCTGCGGACGGCCGTGGCAGAAGCCGAGGTGAAGGCGCTGGCCTGCCAGTTGCCGGCCGAGACCGACGTGCCGCTGTCCCGGTGGAGCCACGCGAGTTGGCCGCCGAAGCGGTCACCCGCGGCGTCGTGGACAGCGTCTCGCCCTCGACGGTCGGCCGCTGGCTGCGCGCCGGACGCGATCCGCCCGTGGCGCTACCGGACCTGGATCTTCCCTCGCGATCCCGACTTCGCGCCAAGGCCGGCCGGGTGCTGGACCTCTACGACCGGACCTGGGACGGGCAGCCGCTAGACCCGGACGAGTACGTGCTCAGTGCCGATGAGAGTCCCAGCTCCAAGCCCTGCACCGGCGTCACCCCGACCTGCCACCGGCACCCGGCCGGGACCGGCGGCAGGAGTTCGAGTACCACCGCGGCGGCACCCTGGCCGATCTGGCCGCCTACGACGTGCACGCCGCCCGGGTCATCGGACGCACCGCCCCGACGACCGGCATCGAGCGCTTCGGTGAGCTGCTCGAGCAGGCGATTGAGGCCGCGAGCCCTACGCCTCGGCGCGGCGGGTGTCCTGGGTCGTCGACAACGGCTCCTCGCACAACGGCGCCCGCTCCATCCAACGGATGCAAAGGCGGCCTGGCCGACCACCTGCCTAATGCACCTACCGATCCACGTCAGCTGGCTCAACCAAGGAGAGATCTTCCTCTCCATCGTCCAGCGCAAGGTGATCAAGCCCGGCGACTTCGCCGACCTCGAGAAACTGGCCGAGCGGCTCCTACC
>JBPCND010000057.1:0-8055 GCA_051001655.1 Nocardioides sp.
GGCTACCCGGCCATCCGCACGTTCGCGGCTGGCCGGGTAGCGGTGTTGGCGCGTCTTTGTGGGCGGATAGGGACGCGTACTGGTTGCCACTTGGCTTCCGCGATCAAGCCGTGGAATACCGAGAGCCATGCGCTCCATCGGGCAGCCAAGGAAGTTGTCGGTTCGGCCGGAGAAGTCCTGCGTGGCCCTCCCACGATTGGCGCTGTTACGGACCTCGCCCGCAACAGCGAGCAGGCGACGGACCTCTGCAACGGTGAACACCCCGGTGTCCTGATTCGGATGACCCGGCCCGGACGGCGCCCCGCGCTTGACACGGCAAAGGCCGGCCTCGTTTGCGCCGACGCTCGCGCGGGCGGTCTGCATGTCTGCCCACGGCGCCGCCCGAAGAAGCGGACACCTCAAGTGAGACTAAAAGTGAGACTAGAACCCAAAACGCCAGCTCCGAGCCTCTGGAGCGATCGACAGCAGGGAACTAGCGTTTGTGCTGGTCAGAGCACACTTCGCAACTGGCGGAGGATAGGGGATTCGAACCCCTGAGGGCGTTAACCCAACCCGCTTTCCAAGCGAGCGCCATAGGCCACTAGGCGAATCCTCCGCCGGAGAGGCTACCGGCCACGTGAACCGAACCGGAAATCGCGGCCGGCTTGGGCAGCTCGTTCGGGGTCACCTAGACTCGGGGCAACCCCCCGTGCGGCGGCATCTCGCCCAACTCCCCCAGGGCCGGAAGGCAGCAAGGGTCAGTGAGCCCTGTCGGGTGCGCGGGGGGCCTTGTCCTGTCTTCCCGCGGTACGACGTCGCGGGATCACCGACCACGTTGGCCTCACGGACCGGCCCAGACCGCGCTGTCGCAGTGTCGGCTCGGGTGGCTACTGTTTCGGACGTGGAAGCCCCTCTCGCCCTCTACCGCCGATACCGGCCGGAGTCCTTCGCCGAGGTGATCGGCCAGGACCACGTGACGGCTCCGCTGCGGGCGGCTCTGACCAACAATCGGGTACACCACGCCTATCTGTTCTCCGGTCCTCGTGGATGCGGCAAGACGACGAGTGCAAGGATCCTGGCGCGCTGCCTCAACTGTGAACAAGGCCCTACCGACACGCCTTGCGGGACCTGCCAGTCCTGTGTCGACCTGGCCAGGGGCGGTCCGGGGTCCATCGACGTGATCGAGATCGACGCCGCCAGCCACGGCGGTGTCGACGATGCTCGGGACCTGCGCGAGAGGGCGTTCTTCGCTCCGGTGGCCAGCCGCTACAAGATCTACATCATCGACGAGGCCCACATGGTCTCACCGGCGGGCTTCAACGCCCTGCTCAAGCTGGTCGAGGAGCCTCCCGAGCACATCAAGTTCGTGTTCGCCACGACCGAGCCCGAGAAAGTGATCGGGACGATCCGGTCCCGCACCCATCACTACCCGTTCCGGCTCATCGCGCCCCGGACGCTCTCGGACTACCTGCTCAGGGTGTGCGAGCTGGAGGGTGTGCACGTCGATCCGGCGGCCCTCCCGCTCGTGGTCCGGTCGGGCGGCGGGTCCGCCCGGGACACCCTCTCGGTGCTCGACCAGCTCATCGGCGGCGCCGGCCCCGAAGGAGTCACCTACCCGCTCACGACCGGCCTCCTCGGGTTCACTCCCGAGACGTTGCTCGACGAGGTGGTGGACGCGTTCGCCGCGGGCGACGGAGCAACGGTCTTCGGCGTGGTCGACAAGATCATCGAGACCGGCCAGGACCCCCGCCGGTTCACCGAGGACCTGCTGCGAAGGCTCCGAGACCTGCTGATCATCGCCGCCGTCCCGGACGCGCCGGCATCCGGCCTCATCGACGGCCCCGAGGACCGGGCCGAGCGGCTCGTGGCCCAGTCGGCTCGGTTCGGACGCGCAGACCTCAGCCGGGCCGCCGACCTCGTCGCGACAGGACTGACCGAGCTCAAGGGCGCCACCGCGCCCCGGTTGCTCCTGGAGCTGATCTGCGCGCGCGTGTTGTTGCCGGGGGCCGACCACACCACGCAGGGCGTGATGGCGCGGCTGGACCGGATCGAGACCCGGATGTCGATCGAGGGGACGCCATCGGCGGCTCTCCCTCCTATGGCTCCGACTGCTCCTGCAGCCGACCCTGCCAGTCCAACCGCACCCGCGGAGCCTGCTCCGCTGCCGTCCCACACTCTCGACCCAGCTCCTGAGCAGTCGGCGCCCGGCGCGGTGCCGCAGCAGATCGCCGACGCCACGGACGCGCCCGCCGCACCGATGTCCGCACCAGCAGCGGCACCGCCAACCACTCCGGACCAGGAACCGGTTGAGCCCGCACCTGTCGAGCCCGCTGCACCTGCCGAGCCCGCTGCTCCGGCTGCGGCAGGGGGCCTGTCGTTGGTGGACGTGCGTGGACTGTGGCCCGACATCCTGGAGGCGGTGAAGCTCAAGCGTCGGTTCACCTGGATCCTGCTCAGTCAGAACGGCCAGGTCACCGCGGTCGACGACAAGACCCTCACGGTCGCTTTGCTCAACGCCGGTGCCCGCAACTCGTTCACGAGCGGAGGGAGCGAAGAGATCCTCAGACAGGCCGCGATCGACGTGGTCGGTCACGACTGGCAGATCGAGGCCATTGTGGACCCGACCGCCCACCCCGGGTCCGCGGCCGGCGCGGTAGCGAGCGCGGTGTCGGACCAGGACCGGACCGATCGGGCTTCGGGATCCGGCATCCCCGATCACGACCGGTCCGCCTCGGACCGACCACAGAGCCCCAAGGTTGGCACCGCCCGCCCGGTCGAGCCACACATCGAACAGCCCCTCGACCCGACCCCCGAGCAGTCCGCTGTGGCCTCCGCTCGCGGTGCGATCCAGGACACTCGTGCCAAGACCGGCCCGCGCGTCGCCACGTCTGCGATGACCTCTGACGACGATGCTGATCGCGACGACCCCGATGCCGACGACGGCCTGGGGGGTGCCCAGCTGCTCGAGCGTGAGCTCGGTGCGAGCATCATCGAAGAGATCCCGCACGACTGACGACCCGGCCGACACGAGTTCCACCACACCACCCCGATGCATCATCTACGGACATACGAGGAAGCGACGGACATCATGACCTCTGACAGCAACACCGACCCTCTCGGCGCGGGTGGCTTCGACATGAACGCCCTGCTCCAGCAGGCGCAGCAGATGCAGGAGCAAGTCATGAGCGCCCAGGCCGAGCTCGCCGGGACGACCGTGGACGGCACCGTCGCCGACGGGCTCGTCACCGTCACGGTGTCGGGCACCGGCGACCTCGTCGCGGTGAAGATCCGCGCCGGCTCCTTCGACCCCGACGACACCGAGGATCTGGAGGACCTGATCATCGCGGCATACCGCGACGCCCGCACCAAGGCCGACGATCTCGCTTCGCATGCGATGGGCCCGCTGGCCGGCGGGCTCGGCGGCGGGCTCGGCGGCGGGCTGGGGGGCGCCGAGAGCGGCCCGGCCGGCTCCCTCGGAAACTGATCGGCCCGGGACACGATGTACGAAGGTGTCGTCCAGGACCTCATCGACGAGCTCGGGCGGCTCCCGGGCGTCGGCCCGAAGAGCGCGCAGCGGATCGCGTTCCACATCCTCGCGTGTGACCCTGCCGACGTACGACGCCTGGCCGAGGTGCTGGTCGAAGTCAAGGAAAGGGTCAAGTTCTGTTCGGTGTGCGGCAACGTCGCCGAGGAGGAGACCTGCCGGATCTGCCGCGACCCCCGCCGGGACCTGAGCGTCATCTGCGTGGTCGAGGAGTCCAAGGACGTCGTTGCCATCGAGCGGACGCGTGAGTTCCGCGGGCGGTATCACGTCCTCGGCGGCGCCATCTCGCCCATCGAAGGAATCGGCCCCGACGAGCTGCGGATCCGCGAGCTGATGCCTCGGCTTGCCGACGGAGGGGTGACCGAGGTCATCTTGGCGACCGACCCGAACCTGGAGGGTGAGGCCACAGCGACGTACCTCACGCGCCTTCTGAGGCCGATGGGCTTGCGCGTGACCCGACTTGCGAGTGGACTGCCTGTAGGCGGTGATCTGGAGTACGCCGACGAGGTGACGCTGGGACGTGCAATCGATGGGAGACGAGCGGTCGATGAGTGACGACAGAGGGGGGCGCGCCGAGGAGCTCGGCAGCGACCTCGAGGACTTCGCCCAACAGATCGCCGACCAGGTGGAGAGCTTCCTGCTGGCGGTGCAGGCGATCGCGCGCGGCGACGCCACCGGTGGGCGGGCCGTCTCCCTGCTGCTACTCGAGATCAGCCAGGTGCTCCTCGCCGGTGGCCGCCTGGGTGTGCACACGGACTTCGAACCCGCTGACGAGTACGAACCCGACGCCGGCCCGGACCCCGACCTGGACGCGATGCGGCTACGACTCGCGGTCCTGCTCGAAGGCGTGGACGTCTACTCGGAGGTGTTCGACCCCTACATCCATCCGCCCGAGGTGGTCACGTCCCTGCTCTCCGACGACCTCACCAGCATTGCGGCCTCACTTGCCCATGGGTTGCGGCACCACCGCGCCGGTCGGCTGTCGGAAGCCTTGTGGTGGTGGCAGTTCTCCTACATGTCCTCCTGGGGCAACGAGGCCAGCTCGGTCCTACGCGCACTCCAGTCGGTCGTCACCCACGACCGCTTCGACGCGGAGTTCGAGAGCGAGCAGGACCACGTCCAGGCTGCTGACCAGATGCTCGAGTCCATCAATCCTTGATGCGGCGCTGTCCGGCATCTGTCACCGACAGCGGGTGAGGGCGCGCCGTCTCGATAGAATCGGCGGCGTTGCGGGACCCTGAGCCAGATCGAGGAGCGCTTTCGTGGGCATTGTCGTGCAGAAGTACGGCGGCTCGTCGGTCGCCGACGCCGATGGGATCAAACGCGTGGCGCAACGCATCCTCGACGCCAAGCGCGCTGGTCATGACGTTGTGGTCGTCGTCTCGGCGATGGGCGACACCACCGACGAGCTGATCGACCTCGCCGAGCAGGTGTCACCGTTGCCCGCGGGCCGCGAGCTCGACATGCTGCTGACTGCCGGCGAACGGATCTCCATGGCGCTGCTGGCCATGGCGATCGGAAACCTGGGCCAGGAAGCCCGCTCGTTCACCGGCAGCCAGGCCGGTGTCATCACCGACAGCGCCCATGGCAAGGCCAAGATCATTGACGTGACACCTGGGCGCATCGAACAGGCACTGGAGCAGGGCGCCGTGGCGATCGTGGCAGGCTTCCAGGGGGTCAGCCAGGACACCAAGGACGTCACCACCCTGGGTCGAGGCGGAAGTGACACGACGGCAGTGGCCCTGGCGGCTGCCCTGAACGCGGACGTCTGCGAGATCTACAGCGACGTCGACGGTGTGTTCACCGCGGACCCGCGGATTGTCGCGACAGCGCGCAGGCGAGACCGGATCTCCTACGAGGAGATGCTGGAGATGGCGGCCTGTGGAGCCAAGATCCTGCACCTGCGGTGCGTGGAGTACGCCCGCCGCTACCAGATGCCGATCCACGTACGCTCGTCGTTCAGCCATGAGACGGGGACCTGGATCACCGATGAGGAGAAGGTGGACATGGAGCAGGCGATCATTGCCGGCGTGGCGCACGATCGGAGCGAGGCCAAGGTCACCGTCGTGGGCGTGCCCGACAAGGTCGGTGAGGCCGCGCGTATCTTCGAGGCGCTCGCCGACGCCCAGGTCAACCTCGACATGATCGTCCAGAACGTGTCGGCAGCGGCGACGAACCGCACCGACATCTCCTTCACGCTGCCGCGGACGGACAGCCAGATCGCGATGGCCGCGCTCGCAAAGATCCAAGGTGAGGTGGGCTACGACTCGCTGCTCTACGACGACCGGATCGGCAAGGTGTCTTTGATCGGCGCCGGCATGCGCTCGCATCCAGGCGTGACGGCGAAGTTCTTCGCTGCGCTCGCCTCGGCCGGGGTGAACATCGAGATGATCTCCACCTCGGAGATCCGGATCTCGGTGATCGTCGACCAGGCACAGGTCGACGACGCGGTGTCGGCCACGCACACTGCCTTCGACCTCGACTCCGAGGACGTCGAGGCGGTCATCTACGGCGGGACCGGTCGATGAAGCCCCGGATCGGCATCGTCGGTGCTACCGGCCAGGTGGGTGCGGTGATGCGCCGCATCCTTCTCGACCGTGAATTCCCGGCTGATGACCTTCGAATGTTCGCCTCAGCACGCTCGGCGGGAAGCACCCTGGAGTACGCCGGCCGCGAGATCCTCGTGGAGGAAGCTGCGACTGCCGACCCGACCGATCTGGACATCGCACTGTTCTCCGCAGGCGCCACCACCTCGCGTGCGCTGGCGCTCAAGTTCGCAGAGGCCGGTGTTGTCGTCGTCGACAACTCCTCTGCCTGGCGGATGGACCCCGATGTGCCGCTGGTCGTCAGCGAGGTCAACCCCGAGGCGATCACCGAGGCCCGCAAGGGAATCATCGCCAACCCGAACTGCACCACGATGGCGGCCATGCCGGTGCTCAAGCCGCTCCACGACGAGGCGGGGCTGGTCCGGCTCGTGGCAAGCACCTACCAGGCGGTCTCGGGCAGCGGGTTGTCCGGGGTCGAAGAGCTTGCTGGTCAGGTGACCGCTGTCGGGGACCGCGGTCCCGAGCTCACCCATGACGGGTCGGCCGTCGAGCTGCCCGCCCCGGTGAACTACGTCCGGCCGATCGCCTTCAATGTGCTGCCGCTTGCCGGGTCGATCGTTGACGACGGGACCGGCGAGACCGACGAGGAGCAGAAGCTCCGGAACGAGAGCCGCAAGATCCTCGGCATCCCCTACCTGCGCGTGTCCGGCACCTGCGTGCGCGTGCCGGTGTTCACGGGTCATTCGCTGTCGCTCACTGTCGAGTTCGCGGCCCCGCTGCCGGCGAAGCGCGCTGTCGAGCTGCTCTCCGACGCTGCGGGCGTCGTGCTCACCGACGTGCCCACGCCGTTGCAGGCGACCGGCCAGGACGCCAGCTATGTCGGCCGGATCCGCCAGGATGCCAGTCTTGACGACGAGCAGGGCCTGGTCCTGTTCGTCACCGCCGACAACCTGCGCAAGGGTGCGGCGCTCAACGCCATCCAGATCGCCGAGCTACTGCTCGCCGCCCGCTGACGGTCGCGCTCACTGCGCCGCCAACAAGAGTGGTCCCGCGTGGCCGGCGAGGCAGACCCAACGACCTTCGGGTCGGATCCAGACCTGGGTCAGCGGCATGCGGAAGGTCTGGTCTCTGCCTCCTGGGTCGACAGAAACCACGATGTCGACCACCGTGCATCGGAGCACCGCGACCCAATCGAGGACAGTCACCTCCGGGTCGAGGAGAGACTGGCTCTTCCACCGGTGGGCAGCGCCGGTGTTGGACCGCAGGTACTCGTCGCGGTCGAAGCGCTCACCCCGGTGCGAGGTCCAGTGAAACTCCGGATGCAGCAGCTGCGCGAGACGGTCTGCCTTCCCGGCCACGAGGGCCTCCGCACGAGCGGTGGCCGCTGCGAGTACGTCGAGCCGATCGTCCATGCCCGAGGCTCTCACGACCGGGGCGTCGTCCAACGGTTGGTGCCGCCGCGAGGACCTACGCGGGCTGGTGGACGGTTACCCGCCGGCACACCACGAGGTAGCCGTCCAAATCCCGCATCACATGGGCGACGTGCCGGAACGAGGCGGGGACGGGCAGAGGCCCCCACGCGATGGTGTGGGGGCCTCGTTCTCGGTCGGGCTGACAGGATTTGAACCTGCGGCCTCTTCGTCCCGAACGAAGCGCGCTACCAAGCTGCGCCACAGCCCGAGAACCCTTTGATCGGCGACGCGAGTCTATCCGAGGTGCAGACGGGCTACGAATCCGGTTCGGAGGTGAGGGTCAGCAGAGTCGCCTCCGGACGGCAGCAGAATCGGATCGGGACGAAGGGGGAGGTTCCGAGCCCCGCCGAGACGTGCAGCCAGCAGCTGCCGGGCGAGCCGGGGTGCGATGTCGCGGGGTGCCGGTGCAGCCCTTTGGCACGTGCCGGCTCGAGGTCGCAGTTGGTGAGGAGTGCACCTTTGCCGGGCAGGCACAGCTGGCCGCCATGGGTGTGTCCGGCAAAGACAGCGTCAT
>JBPCND010000058.1:0-4021 GCA_051001655.1 Nocardioides sp.
TGGCGCTGTTCGCGTACGGCGCCACGACCAGACGTGACCTGGCGGAGCACCAGGTGCCGGGGGTGGGGGCTCTCGGGGTCTCCATCGTCGCCTCGGTGCTGGCCGTGGTCATCCTCGCCGCGTCGCCGAGCTGGGACGTCGCACCGGTCCCGACGACCCTGGCCCTCCTGACCCTGACCGGTTGCGCGGCGAGGATCCTGCTCGTGCTGTGGGAGCTGCGTGAGCTCGCCGTCATCAGGGAGCAGGCACTCACCGACGAGCTCACCGGCGTGGCCAACCGCAGGGCGCTCTACAGACACCTCGACGAGCTGTTCTCGACGCCTCAGCAGGGCACCTCCGGCGCGGACGACGCTGACGCGCGGGTCCGCCCGTTCGCCCTGGCCCTCATCGACCTCGATCACTTCAAGGAGGTCAACGACACCTTCGGCCACCACACGGGCGACGCGCTGCTGTGCGCGGTCGTTGGCCGGTTCTCCGCCGCCCTCGACGAGCTGGCGACCCCGCACCTGCTGGCCCGGCTCGGCGGCGACGAGTTTGCCGTGGTGCTGCACGACGCCGACTCCCGCAACGCCGCGATGATGGTCGGTGGGGCCCTCGACGAGAGCCTGCGCGAGCCAGTCGTGCTCGACGACGCGGTCCTGCATGCACAGGCGAGCATCGGTCTGGCGCTGGCCCCCCAGCACGGCGACAACCGCGGCGACCTGTTGTTCGCCGCCGACAGCGCGATGTACGCCGCGAAGACCTCCGGCTCCTCAGTGGTGATGCGCTCGCCGGCCGGCGTACAGGACCGCCGGCAACGCCTCGAGACGGCCGAGGACCTGATCACAGCGATCGAGCGGCGTGAGCTGAGCGTGGACTACCAGCCGATCCGCACCCCCGACCGCACCGTCGTCGGCGCCGAGGCACTGGTGCGCTGGGACCATCCGCAACGTGGTCGCGTCGACCCGGGCGACTTCCTGCTGGCCGCCGAGCGCTACCGGATCACGCATGCGATCGCCGAGCGGGTCCTCGACGTCGCCCTCGCTGACCTGTCCCGGTGGAGGATGGCCGGAGTGCCGATCACCATGTCGGTGAACATCTCCGCCTCCGACCTGCGCGACGAGTCCATCGTCCACCTCGTCGCGCAGTCGCTCCTCGAGCACCACCTGTCCCCGGACGTGCTGACAATCGAGGTCACCGAGTCCGCCCTGATGCACGATCCCGAGAGGTCCTTCGCGGTGGTACGGGCTCTCGACGAGCTCGGGGTCAAGCTGTCCGTCGACGACTACGGCACCGGGTTCACGAGCCTAGAGCACCTCCTCGACCTGCCGCTCGACGAGATCAAGATCGCCCGAACGCTCGTCGCCGGCGTAGCCAACGAGGCGAGAACGCGGGCGATCGTCGCCGCCACCATCGATCTCACCCACGCGCTCGGACTTCAGATGGTCGCGGAGGGAGTCGAGAACGAGCAGACCCTGACCGCCCTGCGGGGGATGGGCTGTGACCTGGTGCAGGGCTACCACCTGGGACGTCCGATGCCCGCGACGGAGTTCATCGCCCTGCTCGCACGGCCGGCGAGCGGCAGGCACCGTCTGCCCGAGCGGGCCAAGGCCGACCAGGCAGCGGCAACACGGCCACGGGCAAGCGGGACGCTGCGCCTGTGAGGCTCACCCCTCGGAGGGGATGTTGGCAGGGTCGTCGGGATCCCGCATGGGTTGCGCAGCGGTGATCCGGTGGACGGCGAAACCCCGGACCTCGTCGCTGCGACGGTCGTACGCCGTCAGCCATCCGCCCTCGACCTTCACCGGGTCGACCACGCGCTCACCGGTCGAGCCGTGGTTGTCGACGTAGCCGATCCACACGGGTTGCCCCACGTCCGCCGCCTCCCGCAGCACCGCCATCGTCGCAGCCGGTGTGCCACGGGGCGTCCGACCGTCGACGGACGCAGCGGGCCGGCTCTCTGCGGCCCGGTCCCCGGCGCGGATGGCAGTCACCGTGGCCGCGACCCGGGCCGCTGCCCGAGTGGCCGAGCGTGCGTCGTGGCTGCCGGGGCCGACCGGGTCGCTCACGGCCTTGCGCACCACGGGGGTCCGAGCCCGGTGCACCTCGCGACGGGCGAGCCGGACCGTCCCGTCGGACGCCTCGACCACCGGTGAGGCGCCCAGGTCCCGCAGCCGGGGGAGCAGCACGTCGAGGGAGACGTCGCTGACCACGACGGTCGGAGCGATCCGTCGCAGCCTCAGCGTCGCTGCACGCGGATGGTGCACCAGCTCGGCCAGTGCCGCGTCGTCGTCGCTGCGCAGGAAGGACTCAGCCGCCCCGGCCCGGATGGTCCCGAACTTGCGCGACACGTCGTTCACCAGGTAGGTCAGCGCCTGGGGAACCGGCGTCTGCGACCACGCGGTGAGGAACGCATGCACCTCCGCAACCGACCAGCCGGAGTCGAACGCTCGGCGTACCGACCGATTCGTGAACCGGTAGACGGTCGCACCGCCACGCGACTCCACGTCGGCCACGCTCGCCAGCTGGTGGGCCAGCTCCTGCACGAGGGGTCCGGGCGCCACGGCGGTGAGGTCGGCCTGTAGCAGCATGTGGTCGACGGGTTCGGGCAGCATGGGTTCCAGCTGGGCGGGAGCCTGATGGGCGGGATCCTCCCCGAGCAGTCCCCTGCCGTGAGCGGCCAAGCCACCGAGACCGACGACCCCCACGAGCGCAGCCTCCTCCATCGCCGCGGCGACGGCCTCGGGAAGCGCACGGGGCAGCCGGGGCCGAAGCCAGTTCAACCGGGCCACCAGGGCCGGGACACCGGTGCCGGCGGCCAGCACCTGACCCTGCGGCAGTGCCGCGAGCTCCGCGAGGGCGAACCTGCGCGTCTGGGGCAGCCAGGCCCGCTCCAGGTCCGGCGCGAGCGCGTTGACAGGCTTCCCGTCGCTCCGCGACCCGACGAGGGCGACCAGTCTCGGCGTGTCCAGCCAGGTCTGGGCCAACCGGTACCACCGGTCGGCGGTCGAGGCGGCCATCCAGACGTCGAAGGCGTCGGTGGGCAGCCAGACCGCGTCATGGTCCTCGGTCGAGCCCATGGTGGCCAGTCCGGCCGCCACCGCGAGCTCCACCATGAGCGCGGCAACACGCTGCTCGACGTGCAGGAGCTCGGCGGTGGATCGCAGCTCGCGTACGCCGAGCCCACCGGCCCGCAGCGCTGCCGGCGGGTCGACCCCCCAGTGCTCGAGCATCAGCTCCAGGTGCCGCACCAGCTCGAAGGCGGCTCCGGACGCGGCCCGGTCGACGAGGCTCGCCGGGCGCTCGGAGGTCAGCAGGTCCGGTACGGCGTCCGCCCGGTCGCGCGTGGTGTGGCCGTCCCGCACCGTGATCGCCACCTCGCGGGGGACGGCCACGTGACGCCGGTCCCGGGCGATCAGCAGTCCCCGGGCCAGCAGCTGGTCGACCGGTCCGACGTCCTCGCCCCGGACCACGACCCGGTCGGTCGACTCGACGGAGCCGTCCTTCCCCTCGCGCTCCAGATGGCCCAGGATCGCGCGGGCCCGGTCGTCGACCTCGGCCAGCAGGGCATCGACGGTAGCCCGGTCGTCGAGATGGGCGGCGATCGCGGTGAGGTCGGTGTGCCGGTCGCCGCTGACCGGGAGGCCCAGGTCCCGTGCCAGCGCGGCGACCCGGGTGGGGCCGTAGCCCCCCAGCAACGTCGCCGCTCCCGGACCCAGCCCGCTGACCGACGTACCGAGGATGTCGCCGACGGCGCTCGGCACCCGGAGGCCCTCCTCGGTGCCCCACAGCAGGGCGAGGTCGCGCAGGTGCTCGACCGCCCGCTCGACGGTGTCGGGCTCGGCGTTCACCGAGTCGTGAAGCCGGTCCGCGGACACCGAGCCGGCGCTGACCAGCACTGCGTCGAGAACTACGAGCTCGAGATGGGTGAGCTGGTCGACGACTCGGGTGAGCGAGGCCTTGGTGCCTGCCCGTGACGCGAGCTGGGCGGAGTCCTGGGGGGCGGGCACGGCCAGGTCCGGGCGGGCGGCGAGCAGGCGCG
>JBPCND010000059.1:0-3751 GCA_051001655.1 Nocardioides sp.
ACGTCGACCAGTCGAGGACGGTTCGCTCCGGCAAGTCCGGGGCCCGCCGACTGGTCTACCGCGTGACTCTGGAGAACGGCGAGGTTGCCGAGCGCAAGGTCGTGAAGACCACCGTGGTGCGTCAGCCGGTCGACGCGATCACGAGCATCGGCACCAAGGAGCGCCCGGAGCCCGAGCCCGAGCCCACGCCGGCGCCCGCACCGGCCCCGGCACCCGCACCGGCCCCAACGACCAGCAACTTCGCGAGCGGCAGCACCGTCTGGGACCAGCTCGCCCAGTGCGAGTCCGGCGGCAACTGGGCCATCAACACCGGCAACGGCTACTACGGAGGGCTGCAGTTCAGCCTGCCGACGTGGCAGGGCTACGGCGGCCCGGGCTATCCGCACCAGCAGAGCCGGGAAACCCAGATCGCGATCGCAACCAAGGTCCGTGACTCCAACGGTGGTTACGGATCGTGGCCGCACTGCTCGCAGCAGCTGGGTCTGCCCCAATAGGTGACGAGCTGACCCCTAGGCTCACCCAGGTGAGCCATGACATGACCTCCGCCGGTCCGAGGCTTCTCGGGCCGGCGGATGTGCGTTCCTTGGCCGCGTCGATCGACCTCCGGCCGACCAAGCAGCGCGGTCAGAACTTCGTCATCGACGCCAACACCGTGCGCCGCGTCGTCCGGGTCTCCGGGGTGGGGCCGGACGACGTGGTGGTCGAGGTGGGTCCGGGGCTCGGCTCGCTGACCCTGGGGCTCCTCGCCGCTGCCCGCAGAGTGGTCGCGATCGAGGTCGATCCCGTCCTCGCGGCTGCCCTGCCCGGCACGCTGGCCCGCTATGCACCAGACCACGTGGACCGGGTCGAGGTGGTCCGAGCCGACGCGCTGCGGGTGAGCGAGCTGCCCGGTCCGCCCCCGACAGCGCTGGTCGCGAACCTGCCCTACAACATCTCCGTTCCGGTCCTGCTCCACCTGATGGCACTGCTGCCCTCGTTGAGGCACGGTCTGGTGATGGTCCAGACCGAGGTGGCCGACCGACTTGCGGCGCCACCAGGCTCACGGACCTACGGCATCCCGTCAGTGAAGGCAGCCTGGTTCGCACAGGTACGACGGGCAGGTGCCATCGGTCGCACCGTGTTCTGGCCGGCGCCGAACGTCGACTCCGGGCTGGTCTCCTGGGTGCATCGCGACCCTCCCGCGGTGTCGGTCTCGCGCGAGCAGGTGTTCGCGGTCGTGGACGCGGCCTTCGCGCATCGCCGCAAGACGTTGCGCTCCACCCTCAAACAGCTGGCGGGCTCGGCCGAGGCCGCCGAAGCCGCCCTGGCCCATGCCGGGACCGACCCCCAGGCGCGAGGCGAGCAGCTCGACGTCGAGCAGTTCGCCAGGATCGCCGAGGGGCTGGCTCAGGCCGCCGAGGGCCTGGCCCGGTGACCCGGTCGGCCTGGGTGACGGCATCGGCCCCCGCGAAGATCAACCTGCACCTCGGGGTGGGTCCGGTCCGCCCGGACGGCTTTCATCCGCTGGCCACCGTGTACCAGGCGATCGACCTGCTCGACGAGGTCACGGTGCGGCCGGCGGCGTCGTACGAGGTGACGATGACCGGCGACAGCCGGCTCGTGCTCGACGACGTACCTCTCAACGGGGACAATATCGCCGTCCGTGCCGCGGTGCTGCTCGCCGAGAGGTACGGGGTGGACGAGGCGGTCGCGGTTCACATCGACAAGCGGATCCCGGTCGCCGGAGGTCTGGCGGGCGGTAGCGCCGATGCGGCCGCTGCCCTAGTGGCGTGCGACGCCCTGTGGCAGCTGGGTGTGCCGCGCGAGGAGCTCCTCGTGGTCGCGGCCGAGCTCGGCAGCGACGTGCCGTTCGCGCTCGTCGGCGGGACCGCGCTCGGCACCGGCCGCGGGGAGGCCGTCGTGCCGGCGATGGTGCTGGGGGAATACTGGTGGGTCGTGGTCGAGTCGTCGGTCGGCCTGTCGACGCCCGCGGTCTACCGCGAGTTCGACGTGCTGCACACGGACCAGGTGGTGTCGGAGCCGGTGATGCCGGAGGCCCTGATGGAGGCGCTGCGCAGCCACGACGTGGAGAAGCTCGGACTGTCCTTGCGCAACGACCTGGAGGAGGCCGCTGTCGCGCTGCGCCCCGAGCTCGACGTCGTGCTGACCGGCGGCATCGCCGCCACAGCGCTGGGTGCCATGCTCTCCGGGTCCGGCCCGAGCTGCCTGTTCCTGTGCAGCGGTCGGCAGCACGCCGCGCAGGTGTCCGCAGAGCTGGCCGGGACCGGCCTCGGCCCGGTCTCACTGGCCCGTGGGCCGGTCCCCGGCGCGCGGGTCGAGCGGCTGGGCTGAGCTGTGGCAGTCGCCAACCTCGTGAGCCTGGAGCGGGTGCACAAGTCCTACGGCGTCCGGCCGTTGCTCGAGGACGTCAGCCTCGGAGTCGGAGCCGGCGAACGGACCGGCGTGGTCGGTCGCAACGGCGACGGCAAGACCACCCTGTTGCGGCTGCTCTCCGGGCTGGAGGAGCCGGACATGGGACGGGTCTCCCGGAACCGGGGTCTGCACCTAGGAAACCTGGCCCAGGTCGACGACCTCGACCCCGCTTCGACGGTCCGGGAGGAGGTGTTGGGCGATCGTGCCGACCACGAGTGGGCGGCCGACGCCCGCACCCGTGAGGTGGTCGAGGTGTTGCTCTCCGGGGTCGACCTGGACCGCTTGGTCGAGGGGCTCTCCGGAGGTGAGCGGCGGCGTTGTTCGCTGGCCCGGCTGCTGCTCGGGGAGCACGACATGGTCGTCCTGGACGAGCCGACCAACCACCTCGACGTGGAGGCCGTGGCGTGGCTGGCCCGGCACCTGGTGCGTCGTACCTCTGCGCTCGTCGTGGTGACCCACGACCGGTGGTTCCTCGACGAGGTCGCCCAGAGCACGTGGGAGGTCCACGACGGGGTGGTCGATGTGTACGAGGGGGGGTACGCCGCCTTCGTCCTGGCCAAGGCCGAACGGATGCGCCAGGCATCGGCCTCGGAGTCCCGTCGAGCGAACCTCATGCGCAAGGAGCTCGCGTGGCTGCGTCGCGGAGCGCCCGCGCGGACCTCGAAGCCGAAGTTCCGGATGGACGCCGCTTCGGTCCTCATCGAGGGTGAGCCGCCTCCGCGGGACCGGTTCGAGCTGCAGCGGTTCGCGACCCAGCGACTCGGCAAGGACGTCATCGACCTCGAGGACATCGACCTGGTGCGTGGATCGAGGACGCTGCTCTCCGGTGCTACCTGGCGCCTCGGGCCCGGCGACCGGGTGGGGCTCGTCGGGGTCAACGGGGCCGGCAAGACCTCGGTCCTCAGGCTGCTCGCCGGCGAGATCGACCCGACGGCCGGCCGGGTGCGGACCGGACGCACCGTCGCGCTCGAGCATCTGACCCAGGACCTCGACGACATCGACCCGGAAGAGTGGGTGCTGCCCTCGGTGGAGCGGGTAAAGCGCGTGACCCGGGTCGCCGGCGGCGAGATCACCGCCACGTCGATGCTGGAACGGTTCGGTTTCACCGGTGATCGGCTGACCACCCGCGTCGGCGACCTGTCAGGCGGAGAGCGGCGCCGGTTCCAGATGTTGCGGCTGCTCCTGAGTGCGCCCAAAGTGCTGTTGCTCGCCGAGCCGACCAATGATCTCGACATCGAGACGCTCACCGTGCTCGAGGACTTCCTCGACGGCTGGCCCGGCACGCTCGTGGTGGTCTCGCACGACCGGTACTTCCTGGAGCGGGTCTGCGACTCGGTGT
>JBPCND010000060.1:0-15541 GCA_051001655.1 Nocardioides sp.
GTCCGTCGGCTACCTGATCTCCGCCATCGGCCCGTTCGGGATGGGGGTGCTCTACGACGTCACCGGTGCCTGGAGCGTGCCCCTGCTCGCCTTGATGGTGATGTCGTTCGGTCAGCTCGTCGCGGGAGTGATGGTGGCGCGTCCGGCGTACATCGAGGACCAGCTCGCAGGCCGCAACACCAGGGACGCTCCTGGGTCCGACACCGGGGACGTCACATGATCCTGGCTGCGGCTGTGCTTCAATCAGGCACGTCAGTCCATCCTCGGACCAGGAGTTCTCGCGTGCGCAGAGCAGGTGCCGTGCTGGTCGCCGCCGCGGTCCTGCTGACCGGACAGGCAGGTCTCTCCTCAGCGGCTCCGGCGTACTCTCCCGCACCTGGCGCGATCTTCAACAACCCCCGGGGCGACCTCGCGGCACGGGACCGGATCCTTTCCCACATCGTCAAGACGATCGAGGGGACCCGGCGGCACTCCAACATCCGGATCGCCGCCTACAGCCTGGACCGTCCGGACGTCGTCGACGCACGCACCCGTGCGCACCGCCGAGGCGTCGACGTCCAGCTCGTGCTGAACGACAACTGGACCTCGCCGGCGACCAGGCGCCTGACCCGGACCCTGGGCACGGACACCGACCGGCGGAGCTTCGTCACCGTGTGTGTCGCTTCGTGCCGGGGCGGCGCCGGCAACCAGCACATGAAGTTCTACCTCTTCTCCAAGGCGGGTCCGGTCAAGGACGTCGTGATGATCGGGTCGTCGAACCTCACCGGATATGCCGCGAAGACGCAGTGGAACGACATGTACACCGTCGTCGGCAAGCCCAAGCTGCGCGACCTCTACACCAAGGTGTTCGAGCAGCTGGTCCGCAACCGCCGGCTCGAGGATCCCTCGATCCACAGGACGGTCGGCGTCTTCGAGAACGAGTTCGGCCCGTTCCCCGACACGACCAAGAACACCGACCCGGTCATGGAACGACTGCGTGAGGTGAGCTGCTCGGCGGGCTCCAGCACCGGCACGAACGGACGGACGGTCATCCGGGTCGTGATGTACGGCTGGAGCAGCGACCGCGGGCTCTACCTCGCCGAGAAGGTAGCCGACCTGAGCCGCAGCGGTTGCAACGTCCGGGTGATCGTGAGCTCGGGTGGCCGCAAGGTGGTCGGCACCCTGAAGCGAGGAGGCGTGCTGGTCAGGAGCGCGGACCTCGACCTCGACTACGACGACACGACAGGGTTCGGCGGCACCGCCTTCGAGGTCTTCACCCATCAGAAGTACATGCTGCTCAGCGGGGGGTTCCGGGGGAAGCAGAGCTGGCAGGTGTGGTCCGGCTCCGAGAACTGGTCGGGGATGGGCCTGATCAACGACGAGGTCACGATCCGCATCCCCCGCAGGACCGCCTACCAGCGCTACCTGGAGAATTTCAGCTACGTCTGGTCCACTTGGTCCCGCGCTCTCTGACGGGCCCGCGCCAGAATCGAGCACAGCCTCGATTTCGGAGCGTCCAGTCAGTGCAGGGGCGCCACTTTCGCGCACAGCCTCAGTTCTGGTGCACGGCATTGAACGAGGCGGCCGCGGCCGGACCGCAAGGTCAGACGACCGCGAGCGGCAGGAGCTTCTGACCGGTAGGGCCGATCTGGATCTCGGTGTCCATCTGCGGACAGACCCCGCAGTCGTAGCAAGGCGTCCAGCGGCAGTCCTCGACCTCCGGGCCGTCAGCGTGCGGGTCTGCCGCCAACAGAGCGCTCTGCCAGTCCTCCCAGAGCCAGTCCTTGTCCAGACCCGAGTCTAGGTGGTCCCAGGGCAGCACTTCGGAGTGGTCGCGCTGGCGGGTCGTGAACCAGTCGAGGTCCACCGGCGTGGTCGCCAGGGCCAGCTCGGTGGCCGCCTCCCACCGCTCGAAGGAGAAGTGCTCGCTCCAGCCGTCGAACCGGGCACCGTCGCGCCAGGCAGCCTCGATGACCCGACCGACCCGGCGGTCGCCCCGGGAGAGCAGTCCCTCGATGATCCCCGGACGCCCGTCGTGGTAGCGGAAGCCGATCGCCCGGCCGTACCGCTTGTCGGTCCGCACGTCGTCACGCAGCTTCTTGAGCCGTTCGTCTGTGGTCTCCCAGTCCAGCTGCCCAGCCCACTGGAAAGGCGTGTGCGGCTTGGGCACGAAGCCACCGATCGAGACAGTGCAGCGGATGTCGTTGCGGCCGGAGACCTCGCGTCCCTTGGCGATCACCTTCTTCGCCAGATCCGCGATCTCCATCACGTCCTCGTCGGTCTCCGTGGGAAGGCCGCACATGAAGTAGAGCTTGACCTGGCGCCAGCCGTGGGAGTACGCCGTCGCGACAGTCCGGATCAGGTCCTCCTCGGTGACCATCTTGTTGATCACCTTGCGCAGACGCTCGGAGCCACCTTCGGGCGCAAACGTCAGGCCAGACCGACGACCGTTGCGGGAGAGCTCGTTGGCGAGCGTGACGTTGAAGGCGTCCACCCGCGTCGAGGGCAGCGACAGCGACACGTTGGTGCCGTCGTAGCGATCGGCGAGGCCGGTGGCGATCTCGCCGATCTCGGTGTGGTCGGCGCTCGACAGCGACAGCAGGCCGACCTCTTCGAAGCCGGACGTCCTGATGCCGTTGTCGACCATGTCGCCGATCGTCTTGATCGAGCGCTCACGGACCGGCCGGGTGATCATCCCGGCCTGGCAGAACCGGCAGCCGCGGGTGCAGCCGCGGAAGATCTCGACCGAGTAGCGCTCATGGACGGTCTCGGCGAGCGGAACCAGCGGCTTCTTCGGGTACGGCCAGGCGTCGAGGTCCATCAGCGTGTGCTTGTGCACCCGCCACGGGACGCCGGAGGTGTTGGGGGCCACCCGCCTGATCCGGCCGTCGGGCAGGTAGTCCACGTCGTAGAACCGGGGCACGTAGACGGCGCCGGACACGGCGAGTCGATAGAGAAGCTCGTCGCGCGGCGTGCGACCGGCCACTCCCGGCCTGCCCTCGCTCTTCCACTCCCGGACGACGTCGGAGATGCGGAGCACGATCTCCTCACCGTCGCCGAGGACGGCAGCATCGACGAAGTCGGTGACCGGCTCGGGGTTGAACGCGGCGTGGCCGCCGGCCACGACGATCGGGTCGGCCTCGCCGCGTGCGGCTGCGTGCAGCGGGATACCGGCGAGGTCGAGCGCGGTCAGCAGGTTGGTGTAGCCCAGCTCGGTGGCGAAGGAGACTCCGAAGACGTCGAAGTCTCGCACCGACCGGTGGTTGTCGACCGTGAACTGCGGGATGGGGCCTTGCGCGTCGCCGGTGCGCATGACCTGCTCCATGTCGGGCCAGACCGAGTAGGTCCGCTCGGCGACGATCCAGTCGCGCTCGTTGAGCACCTCGTAGAGGATCTGGACGCCTTGGTTGGGCAACCCGACCTCGTAGGCGTCGGGGTACATCAGCGCCCAGCGGACGGTGCTGTCGTCCTCACCCCAGGGCTTCGGCGTCGAGTTGAGCTCGCCACCGACGTACTGGATCGGCTTCTGGACCGACGGCAAGAGCGGTTCGAGCCGGTCGAAGACGGACGCGGCCCCAGACGTCCCGGGGACTGACCTGGCAGAGGATCCGACTGTCGGCACGGCTCAACCTCACAGATCGGGGGCGGGAACGCCTCCCAGCCTACGACGTGAGCAGGCCCACGCCGAAACCGAGTCGGGCAGCCTTCGCCGACTCATACCTCGTCGAGGTCCTCGAGCTCCTGGAGTGCCTCCTCGGCCCGGGCGAGCTCCTCACGGGCCAGCGCGATGAGGTCGGCGAGACCCTGGACGCCGAAGCGGTTGCTGATATTCCCCACCGCGTCGGCGATGACTGGGTCGACCTGCTTCTCCGAGGACATGCTGACCATCCAAGCGGGTCAGCGGGTGGCGGTCCAGCCGGCATCGCCATGGCGCTCGCGCGCAGAGTGGTCACGAACTGCATCTCCACGTGCCGAACGGCTGCAGTTAGTGACCAGTTCGTGCGCGGTGGGACGACCGGTCAGGACCGGGAGCGGGCCAGACGAGAGCGTACGACGCCGATCCCGGAGCCGCTGCGCAGCGCGATGTTCTGGAGCAGCCCGACGGCCATCAGGCTTGCAAACATCGACGACCCCCCGTAGGAGACCATCGGCAGGGGGACGCCCGTGACCGGCATGATGCCCAGGCACATCCCGATGTTCTGGAAGGCCTGGAAACCGAACCAGCAGGCGATGCCCGCGGCAGCGAGCCGTCCGAAGAGATCGTCGGCTCCAGCCGCGATGACCAACGCCCGCCAGAGGACCACGCCCAGCAGCAGGATCACCACGCCGGCGCCAACGAGCCCGAGCTCTTCGCCGGCGACGGTGAAGATGAAGTCGGTGTGCTGCTCGGGCACGAACCCGGACCGGGTCTGGGAACCTTCGAAGAGGCCCTGTCCGAACAAACCCCCGTTGCCGATCGCGATGCGGGCCTGCGTGGTGTTGTAGCCCGCCCCGCGGGGGTCCAGGGTCGGGTCCACGAAGGCCAGGAACCTGTCGAGCTGGTAGTCCGCGAGGACTCCGGTCCGGACTGCCACGACAGCGCCGACCACCCCGCCCGCGGCGAGGCCCGCGAGCCAGGTCCGAGGAACGCCCGAGACCGCGATGACGCCGAACACAGTGGCGGTGAGCACCAGCATGGTGCCGAGGTCGGGCTGGAGCAGGATCAGGGCGGCCGGCACGCCGGCGATCGCGAGCATGCCGACGACGTACAGCCCCCCGACCTCGCGGGTGCGCAGCGACCCTTCGAACCGCTCGGCGACGAGCAGGGCCATCCCGATCACCACAGCGAGCTTCGCGAACTCGGCCGGCTGGACGGAGAGTCCACCGATCACAATCCAGGACCGGGACCCGTTGATGACGCTGCCCATCACGAGCACCAGCACCAGTCCGACGATCGAGGCGAGGTAGACCAGCGGTGCCAGGATCCGGACCAAGCGGTGATCGGTGGCGGCGACCATCACGGCCAGCACGATGCCGATCGCGATGTTGACGAGCTGCTTCTTGAGATAGGCCCCTGGGTCGGCTGCCGTCAGCGACTCGCGGCTCGAGGTCGCTGACCAGACCAGGAGCGCACCCAGGGTGAGCAGACCCATGACGGCGAGGATCAGCACCCAGTCGAGGCGGACCCGACGTACGCGCGTCGTGGTCTCCAGGCGTGGCAGCCGCGGCCGGGCCGGGGCGGTGACGCTCATCGACGTCCCACCCGTGACTCACGACGGGGCGGACCGCTGATCGGGGGAAGGATCTCCCCGTTCTCGGCGAAGACCGGCAGCTTGGCGGGCGGACTGGCATCGGGAAGTGCCGCTTCGGCAAGGTTCACCGTCATCTCGTCGATGCCGTAGAGCGCCTCCCAGATCTTCCGGACGGACGGCCCGGACGTGCCGGAGCCGGTGCCGCCCTGCGAGACCATCATCACCACGACGTACTGCTCGTCGTAGGTAGCCACCCACGAGGTGCTCTGCTTGCCGTAGACCTCGGCCGACCCGGTCTTGGACCGGATCTTGACGCGGTCGAGAGGGAAGTCCACCAGCCGCCAGGCCATCGTGCCGATCCGGGAGGTGCCTTGCAGGGCGGTGTCGATGTAGCGCAGGTCCGCGGGCGAGACCTTGACCCGGGACGACTTCTCCGGTTGGAACCGCTTCACCACCCTGCCTTCGGGGTCGACGACGGCCTTGGCCACGCTCGGCTCCCACAGGGTGCCGCCGTTGGACAGCGCCGCATACGCTCGGGTGAGCTGGAGCGGGGTGACGACCGTGTCCCCCTGGCCGATGGCGAAGTTCACCGAGTCGCCGGCGCGGTAGGCGAAGCCCTCGATGCAGAACTCCCGCGCGAAGCGGTGGATGAAGTCGTTGCCGGGCTTCTTGCCCAGCTTGCAGTAGTAGTCCTTGTTGGACTTCCAGTACGCCAACTTCCACTTCCGGTCTGCGATCCGGCCTGAGGCCTCACCGGGGATGTCGATGCCCGTCTCGCTGCCGAACCCGAACATCTGCGAGGTGCTGACCAGCGGGTCCCTGGCTTCGACATCGTCGACATCGCTGCCGAAACGGGACCAGAAGGAGTAGCCGACCCGGTAGAAGAAGGTGTTGCAGGAGACCTGCAGGGCGCGGTCGAAGCCGATGAGACCGTAGGCGCCGGACTCGTAGTTCCGGAAGTCCCGGTTGCCGACGCGAAACGACGAGGAGCAGTTCAGCCTGGCGTCGGTGTCGAAGCCGTGGGAGAGCGCTCCTGCGGCCATGAACGGCTTCCAGGTCGAGCCCGGGGCGAACTGTCCCTGGGTGGCGCGGAACAGCAGCGGGGTCCCGGCCTTCTCCGAGTAGAGCCGCGACAGCGCCTGTGAGCTGATCCCGTCCACCCACACGCTCGGGTCGTAAGTGGGGAATCCGGCCATGGCCACGATGCGCCCGTTGGTGGCGTCCATCACCACGGCGGCTCCGGAGTCGGCGGCGTAGTTCCTGTCCGTGACCGGGTCCAGTGTCTGACGGGCCGTCTGGATCGTCTGTTCAAGCTGTTGCTCGACGACGGCCTGGACGCGGGCATCGAGCGAGGTCACCAGCGTGTCGCCCACCGCACCCGCGGTCTCGCCGGTGGTGCCCAGGACCCGCCCCATCGAGTCGACCGCGACGCGCCGGTAGCCGGGGTGGCCGCGCAGGTAGGCGTCGTACTGCTTCTCCAGGCCCGCCCGGCCGACCACCGAGGCGCCGTGCACGGAGGTGTCGTCACGCCGCTCGGCGTCGTCGAGCTCGTCCTCGGTGATCGGGCTGAGATAGCCGAGCAGGTGAGCGGCGTTGATGCCGTAGGGAGACGGGTAGGCCCGGACGCTCTGTTCCTCGACGAGCACTCCCGGGAAGTCCTCACCCTGCTCCAGGATCCCCACCGCGACCTGCTGGGGGATGTCTGTGGCCACCGGCATCGGCTGGTACGGCGAACCATTCCAACAGGTCCCGGAGACGGACCCCTCCTCCCCGCAGAGGAGCGTGCGGCCACGAACGTCACGGTAGGACACGTTGACGGCGCGTGCGATGCGCCGCAACAGCGCACGCTGCTCGATGTCCTCGAGCTTGTCCAGAACCGTCCGGTCGACGGTCACGACCCACGCCGTGCGACTCGCCACGAGCGGTCGGCCCACGTCGTCGACGATGAGACCACGGGCCGGCTGCACGACGAGCTCGCGGACCGACTGCTCCGCCGCCTGTGCCTGGTAGCTCTCGCCACTGAGCACCTGGAGATACCACGACCGTGCGAAGAGCGTGACGAACAAGGAGATCACCAGCGCCTGAACGACGACCAGGCGCAGTCGTCCCCGGGTCGCGCTGGTGGCCCGGATCTTGCCGTTGGCGACCATCAGTAGGCGACCTGGTGCCGCTCGAACCGGCGGAACAGCACCATGGCCGGCGGCAGCACGAACGGGGTGAGCAGCACGTCGTAGAGCACCGCGACGGGGATGACCTGCAACGCCTCGACGCCGGGCACGACCGGGTCGCCGAGCAGCATCCCGCTGAGTGCGAACACCGAGGTGCCGATGAAGGACGAGGCCGCCACTGCGACGACTGCCGCCACCGCGGAGGTTCCGGCGTCATGTCGGACCCGGCCCACGATGTAGCCGACCACGACCAGCGCGAGCGCCCAGCGGCCGGCGACGTGGTCGGCCGGCGGAGCCAGGTCCACAGCCAGTCCTGCGACGAAACCCAGCACCGCGGCGAACTCCGGCCCGCGGACCAGTGCCGCCGCGACCACGACCAGGAGCGCGAGGTTGGGCACCACTCCGTCGTAGGAGAAGTACCCGAAGGCGGTGACGTGGAGCACGACGGCCAACGTCACCGTCATCGTGATCGCGAGCGCACGGAGGGCCGCCATCATTGCTGCCCCCCGGACGAGTGCATCGGGGTGCCGGCCTCGATCAGGATGCGGTCGCTGGAGGTGCCGGGGTCCACGACGACGCCGACCAGGTCCAGGGCGGTGAAGTCCACGAAGGGGCGGATGGCGGCCTGCCGCGAAAGCCGGCTCGGGCTGCTGGTCACGGAGGTGACCGTGCCGATCGGCACACCGGAGACATACGGGGCGCCGCTGCGGCTGCCCCAGGTGACCAGCACGTCGTGGCGGGCGGGCGTCACGGCACCGTCGGCCAGCTCGAGATCCAGCTTTCCGTCCTCCCCCACCGCGCCGCGGCCCCTGAGGAAACCGAGCTCCATGTTGCTGCCCAGCCGGCCGCCGACGACCGAGTCGCGGTCCACGACCAGGAGCACCGTGGACGTGCTGCGGTCGGCCCGCAGCACCCTCCCGACCAGGCCGTCGTTGTTCAGCACGGTCAGGTCGGGGTAGACCCCGGAGGTCGTGCCGGCGTCGATGGTGACCGTGCGTGAGAAGGACTGGGCCGGACCCACCGCCACCACCCTTGCCGGGACCAAGGAGTAACCGGTGCGCTCCGACGTGGCGAGCAACCCGTCGAGCTCCGCCGCCCGGTTGCGCGCCACCGAGGACGTCGCCAGCTCGCTGCGCAGGGCGGAGTTGTCGGCCTCCAGCCTCGCGACGGACCTGCGCAGGCCCGCCGTCGTACGGAAGAACTGCGGCACGGCGACGACCGGCCGGACCACGGCCGCTGTCGCGGTCTCGATCGGGCCGAAGAAGTCCCCGACCGCCGACCGCAGGGGATCGATCGGTGAGTCCTCGCCGCCGCGCACGTCCAGGGTGATCAACGTGAAGCAGCCGAGCAGTAGCAGCGCCATCAGCGTGCGCGACGGGCGATGGCGAGAGGGAGGGGTCGGCATGTCAGCACCTCCTCATCGACGCGGTTCCGAGACCAGCACCTGCTGGAGGGCCTCAAACTCCTCGACGCACTTGCCGGCACCCATCGCCACCGAGTGCAGCGGATCCTCGGCGATGTGGACGGGCATGCCCGTCTCGTGGCGAATCCGCTCGTCCAGGCCGCGTAGCAGGGCGCCTCCGCCCGTGAGCACCAGACCACGGTCCATGATTTCGCCGGCGAGCTCGGGCGGCGTCTGGTCGAGCGTCGAGCGGACGGCGTCCACGATGGCGTGCAACGGCTCCTCCAGTGCCATCCGGACCTCGGCGCTGGACACCGCCACGGTCTTGGGCAGTCCCGAGATCATGTCGCGCCCGCGGACCTCGGCCTCGGGCTCCGAGGGCAGCGGGAACGCCGAGCCGAGGGTCATCTTGACCTCCTCGGCGGTGCGCTCCCCCAGCATCAGGGAGTACTCCTTCTTCATCCACGCCACGATCGCCGCATCGAGCTCGTCGCCCGCGGTGCGGATCGACAGGCTGGTCACGATGCCCCCGAGCGAGATCACGGCGACCTCGGTCGTGCCCCCGCCCACGTCGACGACCATGTTGCCGGTGGCCTCGTGGACCGGAAGACCCGCACCGATGGCCGCAGCCATCGGCTCCTCGATGATGTAGACCCGCCGGGCGCCCGCCTGGTAGCCGGCCTCCTTGACCGCACGCTGCTCGACGGCGGTGATGCCGCTGGGCACGCAGATAACCAGGCGCGGCTTGGTGAAGTAGCGGCGTCGGTGCACCTGCTGGATGAAGAACCGGAGCATCTGCTCGGTCGACTCGAAGTCGGCGATCACGCCGTCCTTCAGCGGGCGGATCGCGGTGATGTTGTCCGGCGTCCGGCCAATCATCCGCTTGGCCTCGTGCCCGACTGCGAGGATCTCCCCGGTGGTCGAGTTCAGGGCGACCACGGAAGGCTCGTCGAGCAGGACGCCCTTGCCCCGGACATAGACCAGTGTGTTGGCGGTGCCGAGGTCAACGGCCAGGTCACGGCCGATGATGCTGTTCGCCATGTGATCGGTTGCCCCTCGCTCGCCGGGGACGACAACACCCGCCCCACCGTTCCCCCGAGGTTACGGGCGTGGGGACGCGATGCCCCGGAGGACACGCGGCCCCGACCGGGACGTCTCAGCCGCGGAGCTGCGCCGCCCGCGCCAGGACCTCGGGAGGTGCGTCGTGCCCGGTGGCGTCCGCGCCGGTCACCACCTCGCCGGCCACCATCCGCAGCGGTACGACGCCCGCCCACGCTCCCGCGGCGACGTCCTCGGGCTCGTCCTGCGGGTCGCCGGTCCGCAGCTTCACGGAGGCCTCGTGCAGCGCAAGAGCGAGCACCCGGGTGGCAGCGACCTCCTTGCGTGTCGGCGGTCTCAACGTCGCCGCACGACCGGGCACCACGTGGTCGACCACAAGGTCAAGTGCGTGCGCCAGCTCGTCCGGGTCCTCCACCACGCGGGGTCGACCGATCACCACGGCAGAGCGGTAGTTCATGGAGTGGTTGAAGCCGGACCGGGCGAGCACGATCCCGTCCAGCACCGTGAACGTCACGCTCAGGTCCTGTCCGGGGCCGTTGACGAGGCTTCGCGAGGCCACCGAGCCGTGGAGGTAGAGCGTGCCGCCCTCGTCGGGACCGTCCCGGTCGACCCCGAAGACCGTGGGCAGGGCAAGTGGCACACCGTCCACGATCACGGCCAGGTGGCAGATCTGGGTCGCCGCGAGCACGTCGTACAACGCCGTCCGATCGGTCTGGGACCGGTCCTTCTCGCGGCGAGGAGTGCTGCGTCCGGTCGGGGACAGCGGCGTTGCGGGGGGCCTCACGCCGATCCGAGGCCTGGGAACCACATGGCGATCTCGCGCTCGGCGGACTCGAGCGAGTCCGAGCCGTGCACCAAGTTCTCCCGGTTGGACAGCGACAGATCCCCGCGAATCGTTCCGGGAGCGGCCTTGCGGCCGTCCGTGGCGCCGTTGATCGCCCGGACGACCTCGACGGCTTCGTCGCCCTCGAGCACGAGCGCGACCATCGGTCCGCTGGTGACGAATGCCCTGAGCGGCGGGTAGAAATCCTTCGCGACGTGCTCGGAGTAGTGCGCGTCGGCCGTCTCGTCATCGATCGTCCGGAGCTCCAGAGCGACGACCGAGAGACCCTTCGCCTCGAACCGGGACACGATGTTGCCGACGAGGCCGCGTCGGACCGCGTCGGGCTTCAGGAGAACCAGCGTGCGCTGGCCCGGAGAGGACATAGCTCGCAGCCTAACCTCGCTGCTGGTCCCCGGGTCGAGCCAGGCCACAGCCCGGCGTTCCCGCGTCACCTTGACACATCGCGTCCTGCTCGAGGAACGCGGCATGATGCTGACCACGCTCGCCGCGCTCTGCGAGGCACTGGACTGTCAGCCGGGCGACCTGTTCACGCTGGGCTGACCGTGCCGGACCGGCAGCGGCGATGCGCCGAGTCTGACTACTGGACTACGTGCTGCTCCGGCTAGCCGGCAGCGGAGGTCGCACACCACTGCCGGAACCCCGCGACGTCCTTGACCATCGTGACCTCGACGTTCGGGAGCGCCACCCAGTGCGCGGTGGTGAGCGGGGTGAACGACCAGTAGGTGCGTCCGGTGGTCCGCAGCTGCGAGCCCATCACCGTCGTGCGGTCCCGCATCTCGTTGACGACGACCAGCTGACGCAGGTGCTTCCACGCCCTGGCAGGGATCCGCCGCATGTGCAGCACCAGGTCCATGTCGTTCGCTGCAGCGTGCCTCACCACGGTGCCGACGAAGGGACCTTGCCCCCCTGGTCTAGCCGCAAGGACCGGAAGGCCTTCGTGGACAGGTCGACCATCCGCCCTGTGCCGTCGGTGGTGCGGTCGACGGTGCCGTCGTGCATCGCGAACATCACCCCGGACTGGCTGGGCCGGACGTCGATCTCGAAGCGCTCGACGCCCTGGGCGGTCGAGGTCCGGATGGCCTCCATGCCGTTCTCGGTGGTGGCGGGCCAGTAGCCGCCGCGGTGGGCGATGAGCTCACACGACTCGACCGCCGCTGCCGGTGTCCACCACGCAGGTCCACATGCGCCGGCCAGGACGCCGACGACGACCAGCGCACTTCGTGCGAGGGGGACTCGTCGCCTGGGAGATGTCGATCTCATGAGGTGTCCTTCCGCCACGCAAGCCGCTTCCGGCTCTGACGGTGGAAACCTTGCTACCGCTGGGTGTTGGCGGCGTGAGGCCGCGATGAGAGGACTCTCATGCGGCAGGCGCGCGCTCGGCCTTCTCCCGGTCGATGCGCGCACCCAGGACGTAGGCCGTGGCCCACAGCGCACCGAACACCACGGCGAGGAAGAACATCGCCGGGACGACGAACCCGAGAGCGAAGGAGACCAGCTGGATCGACCAGCCGAGCAGGTAGCCGATCGGTCGTCGCAACAGGCCGGCCGCCACCACACACAGGACGGCCAGGCCCAGCCCCAGAGCGAGCGACCAACCTGGCCCGAGACCTGTCGAACCGATCAGGACGACCCCGGTCAGGAACAGCACGACTGCCTGCAAGCCGAGCATCGCGGCGCACAGAGACCGCTGCACCGACCGGTTCACCGCCCGCCCAGCTCCGTCCGGCTCTTCAACATCCGGCGCGCCTCGCCCACGGTGACGACGGAGCCGGTGATCAGCACGCCACCGGACCCGATCGCCTCGCCGTAGACGCCGCCGGCCTCGGCGAGGGTGGCGGCCTGCTCGATCGCATCCTCGAGTCGACGTACGACGTGCACCCGGTCCACGCCGAAGATCCCCTCCGCCACCTCGCCGAGCTCCTCGGCCGGCAGGGCGCGCGGGGTCGTGCTCTGCGTGCAGACGATGTGGGCGAACACCGGCTCGAAGGCGGCGAGCACGCCCTCGTAGTCCTTGTCGGACATCACCCCCACCACGCCGATCAGCGGGCTGAACGTGAACGACTCCTGCAGCGCCTCGGCCACGGCGGCCGCACCGTGCGGGTTGTGCGCGGCGTCGAGCACGATGGAGGGACTGCGACGGATCACCTCCAGCCGACCCGGTGAGGTCACTTCGGCGAAGGCCTCCCGGACCAGGTCGGCGCCCAGTGGGTCCTCACCCACGAACGCCTCCACGGCGGCGAGGGCGAGCACAGCGTTGCGGGCCTGGTGCTCGCCGTACAACGGGAGGAACACCTCGTCGTACTCCGCCCGCAGCCCGCGGAAGCGCGCCATCAGGCCGCCGAGCGCCGGAACCTGGTGATCGACACCGAAGTCGACGCCCTCCCACAGCACGGTCGCCCCCACCTCGGTGGCGCGGTCGAGGATCACCTGCGCGACCTCCGGTGACTGAGCCGCACTGACCACGGTGGCGCCCGGCTTGATGATGCCGGCCTTCTCGACGGCGATGACCTGCGGCCGGTCGCCGAGGTAGCGGGCGTGGTCGACGCTGATCGGCGTGATCACCGCGACGGTCCCGTCGGCGACATTGGTCGCGTCCCACGAACCGCCCATCCCCACCTCGACGACCGCGGCATCGACGGGGGCGTCGGTGAACGCCGAGAACGCCATCGCGACCACCGTCTCGAAGAAGGACACTGGGTGCTCGCTGTCCCGTTCGACGAGGGCGAGGTAGGGCTCGATCTCTTGGTAGGCCGTGACGAAAGCGTCCTCGGGCAACGGCGCACCGTCGATGCTGATCCGCTCCGTCATCGACTCGACATGCGGGCTGGTGAACCGGCCGGTGCGCAGACCGGAGGCGCGCAGCAACGTGTCGACCATCCGCGCCGTGCTGGTCTTGCCGTTGGTGCCGGTGAGATGGATCACCGGGTAGGCGTGTTGCGGGTCGCCGAGCAGATCGGTGAGCGCCGTGATGCGGTCGAGGCTGGGCTCCAACCGGGTCTCGGGCCATCGGGACAGCAGGGCCATCTCCACCTCGGCGTACGTCGCTCCGGGCGGGCTCATGGCAAGGGAGTCGGACATCACCCGCGAGTCTACGGTCGCTTGCCGACGCGGCGGTCCGGCGGGATCTCGTTGGCACCAGGACGAACGAGTTCCGTAGCATGGGCGACCATGACCGACCAGCCGAGCAGCCCCGTCCCGTCCTCGACGAGCGACCAGCGCGCCGTCGTCGTACCGGACAAGCCGGCGCTCGAGGGGTTGGAGGCGCGGTGGTCGCAGACGTGGAAGGCCGACCGCACCTACGAGTTCGACCGGAGCAAGCCGCGCGAGCAGGTCTACTCGATCGACACCCCGCCGCCCACCGTGTCCGGTTCGCTGCACGTGGGACACGTGTTCTCCTACACCCACACAGACCTCATCGCGCGCTTCCAGCGGATGAACGGCAAGGAGGTGTTCTACCCGATGGGGTGGGACGACAACGGCCTGCCCACCGAGCGCCGCGTGCAGAACTACTTCGGCGTGCGGTGCGACCCGTCGCTCCCGTACGACGCCGACTTCACGCTGCCGGACCGGCCGGACCCGAAGCGGCAGCTCCCGATCAGCCGGGGAAACTTCATCGCGCTGTGCGAGCAGCTGGTGGACGAGGACGAGCAGGTCTTCGAGTCGCTCTGGCGCACCTTGGGTCTCTCGGTCGACTGGGACCAGCACTACACGACCATCGGGCACCGGGCACGAACCGTGTCGCAGCGGGCCTTCCTGCGCAACTTCGCCCGCGGCGAGGCCTACCTGCAGGAGTCCCCGACGCTGTGGGACGTGACCTACCAGACCGCGGTCGCGCAGGCCGAGCTCGAGGCGCGTGACTATCCCGGCCACTACCACCGGGTAGCCTTCCACACCGACATCGACGGAGCCTCGGGGACTGCGGTGCACGTCGAGACCACGCGTCCGGAGCTGATCCCCGCGGTCGTGGCTCTCATCGCGCACCCCGAGGACGAGCGCTACCAGTCGCTGTTCGGCACGTCGGTGACCTCACCGGTCTTCGGCGTGGAGATCCCGGTGCTTGCCCATTCCGCGGTCGAGAAGGACAAGGGCGCCGGCATCGCGATGTGCTGCACGTTCGGCGACCTCACCGACGTGACCTGGTGGCGGGAGCTGCAGCTCCCGGTCCGGACGGTGGTCGGCCGGGACGGACGGCTGCACCGCGAGACCCCGGAGTGGCTCGCGGCCGAGCCCGCCGCCTCGGCGTACTCCCAGCTCGCCGGGAAGACCACCTTCAGTGCCCGGGAGGCCATGGTGGGGCTGCTGCGCGAGAGCGGCGACCTCGACGGCGACCCGAGGCCGACGCAGCGGATGGCGAACTTCTACGAGCGCGGCGACAAGCCGTTGGAGATCGTCTCGACGCGGCAGTGGTATCTCCGCAACGGCGGCCGCGACAAGGACCTGCGTGCGGAGCTCGTCGAGCGTGCGGCCGAGATCACCTGGGTGCCTGACTACATGCGGCATCGCTACACCAACTGGGTGGACGGCCTCAACGGTGACTGGTTGGTCTCTCGGCAGCGTTTCTTCGGGATTCCCTTCCCGGTCTGGTACCCCCTCGACGACGAGGGTGAGCCCGACCACGAGCATCCGCTGCTGCCGTCCGAGTCCGAACTGCCGATCGACCCGTCCACGGCGGTGCCGGGCAGCTACCAGGAAGCGCAGCGGGGCCGGCCCGGCGGTTTTGTCGGCGACCCCGACGTGATGGACACCTGGGCGACCTCATCGTTGTCACCGCAGATCATCACCGGCTGGGAGGACGACCCGGACCTCCACGAGCGCACGTTCCCGATGGATCTTCGCCCGCAGGCCCACGACATCATCC
>JBPCND010000061.1:0-3570 GCA_051001655.1 Nocardioides sp.
GATCCAGTCATGTGTCTAGCAGTTCCGGGCCGTGTCGTGTCCGTCACCGAAAAGGACGGCACCACCATGGCCGACGTCGACTTCGGCGGCGTCCGCAAGGAGGTGTGTCTCGCGTACATCCCGGACGCGCAGGAGGGCGAGTACGTCATCGTTCATGTCGGGTTCGCCATTCAGCGACTCGACGAAAAATCGGCCCAGGACACGCTGGCCAACTTCGAGAGGCTTGGCATCCTCGAGGAGGAGTTCGGCGACGGGTTCGAGCTGGCCGCCAAGCAGGCAGGAGCCCCACGATGAGATACCTCGACGAGTTCAGTGACCCAGACCTGGCGAAGAAGCTGGTCGACCAGATCCATGCGGTCACCACGCGGCCCTGGTCGATGATGGAGGTGTGTGGCGGCCAGACGCACACGATCATCCGACACGGCATCGACCAGCTGCTCCCCGAAGGCGTGGAGATGATCCACGGCCCCGGCTGTCCGGTGTGCGTGACTCCGCTGGAGCTGATCGACAAGGCCCTCGCGATCGCTGAGCGCCCCGGAGTGATCTTTTGTTCGTTCGGCGACATGTTGCGGGTCCCAGGAAGCGGCAAGGACCTCTTCTCGATCAAGAGTGCAGGCGGCGACGTGCGGGTGGTCTACTCCCCCCTCGACGCCCTCAAGCTCGCTCGCGAGAATCCGGACCGCGAGGTGGTCTTCTTCGGCATCGGCTTCGAGACGACGGCGCCCGCAAACGCCATGACCGTCTACCAGGCGAAGCGTCTGGGCATCTCGAACTTCTCGCTGCTCGTCTCACACGTGCTGGTCCCCCCGGCAATCGCTGCGATCATGGAGTCCCCTGTCTGCCGGGTCCAGGCGTTCCTCGCTGCCGGGCATGTGTGCAGCGTGATGGGCACGTCGGAGTACCCCCCCCTTGCCGAGAAGTACGGCGTCCCCATCGTCGTCACCGGCTTCGAGCCGCTCGACATCCTCGAGGGCATCCGACGGACCCTCGTCCAGCTCGAGGAGGGACGGCACGAGATGGAGAACGCCTACCCGCGTGCCGTTCGGGACGAGGGCAACCTCCCGGCAATGGAGATGTTGCGGGACGTGTTCGAGGTGACCGACCGGACCTGGCGCGGCATCGGAATGATCCCGCAGAGCGGTTGGACACTGTCCGAGCGCTACGCCGAGTTCGACGCGGAGAAGCGGTTCGCGGTCACTGACATCCACACCGAGGAGTCGGCGATCTGCCGCTCGGGTGAGGTGTTGCAGGGTCTGATCAAGCCGCATGAGTGTGCCGCGTTCGGCAAGGAGTGCACCCCACGCAACCCGCTCGGTGCGACGATGGTCTCCTCGGAGGGAGCATGCGCCGCCTACTTCACCTACCGTCGGCTCGAGCTGGTGGACGCCCGGTGAGCACCCCGCGGAACCGCTCGCTCCTCCGCGGGGACCCCGCATGACTGAGGACGGGACCGCCCTCGACTTCGAGGGTTGGGTCTGTCCGATGCCGTTGCGTGACACCCCGACGATCGTGATGGGCCACGGCGGTGGCGGGGCGATGTCCGGCGAGCTCGTGGAGCAGCTGTTCCTTCCCGCCTTCGGCTCAGCCGCGGCCGCCGACATGGGCGACTCAGCCGTAGTGTCGGTGGGTGGCACCCGGCTGGCCTTCTCGACCGACACCTTCGTGGTCCGTCCGATGTTCTTCCCCGGCGGGTCGATCGGAGACCTCGCGGTGAACGGCACGGTGAACGACCTGGCCATGTCGGGAGCCACACCGTTGTTCCTGTCGACGGCGTTCATCCTCGAGGAGGGGACCCCGCTGCACGAGATCGGCAGGATAGCCGAGGCGATCGGCAAGGCTGCTGACGCGGCCGGCGTCCGTCTGGTCACCGGAGACACCAAGGTCGTCGACAGAGGCAATGGCGACGGCGTCTTCGTCACCACCGCCGGGATCGGGGTTCTTGCGGACGGTGTGGACATCGGCCCCACGCGTGCGGCAGTGGGTGACGTCGTCCTCGTCAGCGGTGACATCGGTGTCCACGGCGTCGCCGTGATGAGCTGCCGTGAGGGGCTGGAGTTCGGCACCGCGCTGGAGAGCGACACCGCAGCTCTGCACGGTCTCGTCGCGGACATGCTCGCCACCGGTGCCGACCTGCACGTGCTGCGAGACCCGACGCGGGGCGGGGTTGCCGCGACGCTCAACGAGATCGCCCGCTCATCTCGAGTGGGGATCGAGCTCGTCGAGCGGGACCTCCCGATCCCCCAGGCCGTTCGGGACGCCTGTGGCCTGCTCGGCCTGGACCCGCTCCAGGTCGCAAACGAGGGAAAGCTGCTCGCGATCGTCCCCGCGGAGGCAGCCGACGAGGTCCTGGCCGCCATGCGAAGGCATCCGTTGGGTGCGTCGGCCGCCCGGATCGGCACCTGCGTGGGCGAGCACCCCAGGATGGTGGTGGCACGGACCGGTCTGGGTGGGACCCGGGTGGTCGACCTCCCGATTGGTGAGCAGCTGCCCCGGATCTGCTGAGTCTCGGTGCCGACGTGAGCGCCGCAGGGGCGGTGATGTTCGCCCGTTACGCCTATCCACCCAACGAGCTGGGCTACTGCGGACCGGCCGGCGCCGGTGCGATGCTCGACAAGGCCGCGACCCTCGAGATCGAGCGCCGGGCCCGCCAGTTCGAGGGGGCCTGGTCCTACCTCGAGCTCCTCGCACGTGCGGCGGGAACCGACGACCCGCTCGCCGCCGAGGTGGTAGAGGCCTACTGGGTCGGCAACGCGCTGGTGGACGCGGTCGACCCGGCTGATCTCGTAGCGTTCCTCGAGCAGCGGTTCCTCGGCCAGATCGGCGGCACCTGGCGGGACGCGTCGCATCGGGCTCGAGCCCATCACAGCTTCCAGGTGTTCGAGGTCTATCCCTGGGTCGGGATGCTCACCGCCGGGCGGCCGCCGGGTCCGGCGGTCACCGTGCTCGACAAGTGCCGCATCCGCACTGGCGTCGTTGTCGGCGACAGCGACGGCGAGACGGTGGACGTCCGATCGAGGCCGCTGATCTGGGCCGGGGGCCGACTCTCCGCGGCCCCACCGGTTGTCGAACGGTCTCGCTGGTCGACCGAAGGCCGGTCGCTCATCACCTGCCCTGCCGTCGGGGACCTGGTCGCCCTGCACTGGGACTGGGTGTGCGAGGTGCTCACTCCGGACCAGTCCGACCGGATCCGGAGCGCCGAGAATGCCCAGCTGGATGCCCTCGGCCTGCACGACTGACCGCCCCCACCCCGATTCGTCTGCGAGTCGCCACCGTGAAACCCCCCATAAACCGCAGACGAATCGGGTGAGGCGGTCAGGTGCGGAGGAGGCCGCCGAGGAGGGCTTGGACGCGCGCTTTGATGTCGTCGCGGATCGGCCGAACCGCATCGATCCCCTGGCCGGCCGGGTCGTCGAGTTCCCAGTCCTCGTAGCGCTTGCCGGGAAAGATCGGACAGGTGTCCCCGCAGCCCATGGTGATGACCACGTCGGACTCCATCACCGCCGTACCGCTGAGCAGCTTCGGCGTCTCCGAGGTGATGTCGATACCGTGCTCCGCCATCGCCTCGACGGC
>JBPCND010000062.1:0-11113 GCA_051001655.1 Nocardioides sp.
CTTCAGGACGACGCCCTCGTGGCCCTGCGCGAGCACCGAGTCGAAGAACTCACGGATCGCGCTAGGGTCGTCGGTCACGGTCCGGGGCACGACGAGCTGGGCCGGAGCCAGGGCCGCCAGCCGGTCGGTGATCTCCTCGAGGCTGCGGGTGAACACGCGCACCGACGGACCGTCGCGGTGCACCTGCACGCGGATCCCGTCGAGCTTGCAGTCGACGGCGACCTGGCCGGTCGGGAAACCGGTCAGCGCCGCGTCGAGGTCGGGGGCGCTGGAGGCCAGCATCGGGCGGACCGGCCGGCCGACCTGCAAGGTGAACCCGGCCAGACCGGTGAGCCCCTCGGTGAGGGCGGCGACGGCGACCGGAGGCATGGCGCCGGCCATCATCGCGGCCCGCCGCACCGTGGCGGCCGGCACGTCCGCGGCGGCCGCGACTGCGTCCAGGACGAGAGCGTCCAGGGCACCCTGCCTCAGCTCGCCGCTGACCAGCCCCCGCAGGTAGGCCTGTTCGTCGGACGTGGCGCGGCCGAAGAGGTCGCGGGCCAGGTCCTCCCGCCGTGCCTTGGACCCGACGCCGGCTACGGCCGCGATGTCGTCGAAAAGGGTGTCCACCTCGGCGATCCCGAGCGACCGAGTCGTCGCGGCAGGGGGCAGGTCGGTCAGGCCCCGCCAGCCGAGGCCGGTGCGGCGCTGTCGCAGAGCACCGGCCAGGTAGGCGGCCGCGATATGCACCTCGTCCGGCGACTCCGAGGCGGCCCGTCGCAGCACGTCGGCGAGGGCGGCGACCTTGGCCTTCCGGGACCTGGTGGCCCGCACGGTCGCATGGGCTGCGACGAGCTCGACGAGAAGCATGCGGCCATTGTGTCCCGGTGGGGGCGCAGCGCCGTACCCTGGCCGCGTGCAGGGGACGGGCGGGCTCGAGCGGTCATGGCAGCCGGCCTGGCCGTGTCCGATGCACCAGAACCTCGCCGTGCTCCGTCGCGGGCCCGGCGACCCCACGTTCCGCACCGACCCCGACGGCACGATCTGGCGGGGGAGCCGCACCCCGGAAGGGCCGGTGACGCTTCGGCTGCGCCAGGGACCCGGTGGCAACGGCAGCACGGTGCACGCTGCGGCGTGGGGGCCGGGCGCGGCCTGGGTGCTCGACAGCGTGCCGACCCTGCTCGGTGCCGCAGACGACCCGACGGGGTTCGTGCCGGTGCACCGTCCGCTGGCCGACCTGCACCGGCAACGCCAGCACTGGAGGGTCGTCCGGACCGGCCTGGTCATGGAGGCGCTGGTGCCGGCCATCATCGAGCAGAAGGTCACCGGTCAGGAGGCCCTCGCCGGGTTTCGGGCGCTGGTGCACCGTTTCGGCGAACGTGCCCCCGGACCCGGTGCCGACCGCCGGCTGTGGGTGCAGCCGGGTCCCGAGCGGCTCCGGACGATCCCCTCGTGGGAGTGGCTGCGGATGCACATCGACCCGGCGCGGTCCCGCGCGGTTGTCCGCGCCGCGCGTGTCGCGACGTCGTTGGAGCGGACGGTCGGACTGCCGGGCACTGAGGTGGACCGTCGGCTGCGCAGTGTCCCGGGGGTCGGCGTGTGGACATCAGCCGAGGTCCGGTTCCGGGCGCACGGTGATGCCGATGCCGTGAGCTTCGGCGACTACCACGTGGCCAAGAACGTCGGGTGGGCACTGACCGGTGAGGCGGTCGACGACGACGGGCTGGCCGAGCTGCTCGAGCCCTACCGGCCGCACCGGTACCGCGTTCAGCGGCTCGTGGAGCTGGCCGGGGTGCACCGACCTCGACGCGGCCCTCGGATGGCCCCCCGTACCCACCTTCCGGGCTACGGTGCTGGCTGAGGTCGCTGCTGGCAGGTCAACCGGGGAGCATCGCAGACACCTGGTGGCCGCGACCCTCCCCGGTCCCGGCCGAGACTTCGAACTCGCCGCGGCTTCTTGCGAAACGGATGCGCCGCCTCACGCCCGGTGTCGAAGCAGCGGGGGGGCAACGTGGTCATGGTCGCATTCCTAGAGCAGGGGGCGCAGCGGGGCGAGCACCAGCTCGGTGAACTTGCGGTGGGCACCGCGGTCGTTCCACTCCTCGGCGGTCAGCTCGACGCAGTTCGTGAGGTCGGTCGCGTAGATGCGCTCCATCTCCATGGCGAAGCCCGCGTCGATGATCTCGACGTTGATCTCATAGTTCCCTGTCATCGAGAGCCGGTCTATGTTCGCGGTGCCGACCGTGGACCAGCGACCGTCGATCGTCGACGTCTTGGCGTGCACCATCGCGCCGGTGAACCGGAAGATCCGGACGCCGGCGCCGAGCAGCTCCCCGTAGTAGCCGCGCGACAGCCAGTCGGCGACCACGTGGTTGGAGACCCGGGGGAGCAGCAGTCGGACGTCGACCCCTCGGCGGGCGGCCGTGACGAGTGCCTCGACCAGGTCGGAGTCGGGGATGAAGTAGGCGTGTGTCATCCAGATGTGCTTCGAGGCCCGGTTGATCGCCTCGAGGTACATCGCCCGGATGGGAAACATCCACAGCCGGGGCACGTTGCGGTGGACCCGGATACGCGGCTCCCAGTCGGCCGCGGTCTCCAACAACAGGGGACGGCTGCCGGCGCGCGGCCTGCGGTTCAGGTTCCAGAAGTCGGCGAACGCCCGCTTGAGGTCCCAGACCCCGGGACCGGTGATCTTGACGTGGGTGTCGCGCCACTCGGTGGCGAACGACGTACCGATGTTGTAGCCACCCACGAAACCGACCCGGTCGTCGACCACCAGGATCTTGCGGTGGTCGCGGCCGTAGCGGCGCAGGTCGAAGAACCGCCAGCCGGCGGTGTAGACGGGGTACTCCAGGACCCGTAGCGCCGGGCCGAACCGCTTGAAGATCGGGCTGACGACCAGGTTCGCGAACCCGTCGTAGATCGCGTAGACCTCCACGCCACGATCCGCAGCGGCGTTCAGGGCCTGTTTGAATCTCTCACCGACCTCGTCGCCCTTCCAGATGTAGGTCTCCAGCAGGATCTGCTGCTCGGCCGACTCGATCGCGGCGAGCATGTCGTCATAGAGGTCCTGACCGAACGTGTATGTCGTGACCGTCCCCTCACCGATGGTGACCGGGGTCGGTCTGGTGGTGGGGAAGGGTGTGTGCTTCTTGCCCCGCCGGCGGTAGGAGTCGACGAGGGTGAGCACGACCGCCAAGGCCAGCTGGACGCCGAGGAGCCCCAGGGCGACGCGTCGCAGCACCGAGAGGAGCGAGCCGAAGACCTCGCGAGCGAGCCACGGCACGGACACGGGTCCAGGTCGACTGCGCACGGCAGCAATCTAGTGGTGTGGGCCAGGTCAGGACGTCTCCGGGCTTGTCGGCGGGCCCAACTACGCTGACAGCATGAGGCCTGTCACCGATCTCCAGCGTCGCGTCGCGCCCTTCAAGGTCGAGTCCGACTACCAGCCGTCGGGCGACCAACCGACCGCGATCGCCGACATCGAGCGTCGCGTCCAGGGCGGCGAGCGGTACATCGTTCTGCTCGGCGCCACCGGCACCGGCAATACCGCGACCGTCGCCTGGGTGGTCGAGCGGCTCCAGCGCCCGACGCTGGTGATGCAGCCCAACAAGACCCTGGCGGCCCAGTTCGCCACCGAGCTGCGCCAGCTGCTGCCGAACAACGCGGTGGAGTACTTCGTCTCCTACTACGACTACTACCAGCCAGAGGCCTACGTCCCGCAGACGGACACCTACATCGAGAAGGACTCCTCGATCAACGAGGAGGTCGAGCGGCTCCGTCACTCGGCGACGAACTCCCTGCTGACCCGGCGCGACGTGATCGTGGTGTCGACCGTCTCGTGCATCTACGGTCTCGGCACCCCCCAGGAGTACGTCGACCGCATGGTCCGGCTCAAGGTCGGCGCCGAGTGGGACCGCGACAAGCTGCTCCGTCGCCTGGTCGAGATCCAGTACAACCGCAACGACCTGGCGTTCACCCGAGGCACGTTCCGGGTCCGCGGGGACACTTTGGAGGTGTTCCCGGTCTACGAGGAGCTGGCGATCCGGATCGAATTCTTCGGCGACGAGATCGAGCGGCTGATGACCCTGCACCCGTTGACCGGTGAGGTGGTGACCGAGGACCAGGAGCTGCACATATTTCCGGCCACCCACTACGTCGCCGGGCCTGAGCGCATGGAGCGTGCGATCGGGGGCATCGAGACGGAGCTCGAGGAGCAGCTCAAGGCCTTCGAGAAGCAGGGCAAGCTGCTGGAGGCGCAACGGCTGCGGATGCGGACGTCGTACGACGTCGAGATGATGCGCCAGGTCGGCTCCTGCTCGGGCATCGAGAACTACTCGATGCACATCGACGGTCGGTCCCGTGGCTCGGCACCGAACTGCCTGCTCGACTACTTCCCCGAGGACTTCCTCCTGGTGATCGACGAGTCACACGTCGCGGTCCCGCAGATCGGCGGGATGTACGAAGGCGACATGTCGCGCAAGCGCAACCTCGTCGACCACGGCTTCCGGCTGCCGAGCGCGATGGACAACCGGCCGCTTCGCTGGGAGGAGTTCCTCGACCGGATCGGCCAGTCGATCTACCTGTCCGCGACCCCCGGCAACTACGAGCTGAGCCGGGTGAGCGACGCCTATGGAGTTCCTCACGTCGTCGAGCAGGTCATCCGGCCGACCGGGCTCGTGGACCCCGAGGTGATCGTGAAGCCGACCAAGGGTCAGATCGATGACCTGATCCACGAGATCAACCTGCGGACCGAGCGCAACGAGCGGGTGCTCGTCACGACCCTCACCAAGAAGATGTCCGAGGACCTGACCGACTACCTCCTCGAGGCCGGCATCCGGACGCGCTACCTGCACAGCGAGGTCGACACCCTGCGACGGATCGAGCTGCTGCGTGAGCTGCGGATGGGCCAGTACGACGTCCTCGTCGGCATCAACCTGCTGCGGGAGGGGCTCGACCTTCCCGAGGTCTCTCTGGTGGCCATCCTGGATGCCGACAAGGAGGGGTTCCTCCGCTCCGACAAGTCGCTGATCCAGACGATCGGGCGCGCGGCGCGCAACGTGTCCGGCCAGGTCGTGATGTACGCCGACAAGGTGACCGCGTCCATGGAGTCGGCCATCGACGAGACCAACCGGCGCCGGGAGAAGCAGGTCGCCTACAACAAGGCACATGGGGTCGACCCCCAGCCGTTGCGCAAGAAGATCGCCGACATCACCGAGATGCTCGCGCGCGAGGACGAGAGCACCGAGGAGCTGCTGCAGACCTGGCAGCAGCAGGGCAAGGGCCGCAAGGCTCCGGTCCCGGGACTGTCGCGTCAGTCGGGGAAGCACGCCGCCGAGCTCGCCGGGCTGCCCAGCCACGAGCTCGCGGACCTCGTCCAGCAGCTGACCGAGCAGATGCACGGGGCTGCGGCCGAGCTCCAGTTCGAGCTCGCGGCGCGGCTCCGCGACGAGATCCAGGACCTGAAGAGGGAGCTCCGGCAGATGGTGGAGGCGGGCGCCCGATGAGGACTCGGTGACGGCTCGGTGAGTCCGGACCAGCTGTTGGCGCACTGTCTGGCCAAGCCCGGGGCGTGGCCGGACAACCCGTGGGATCACGAGCTGCCGGTGGCGAAGGTCTCCGACGGGTCAGGGGGAGGGAAGATCTTCGCCTTCCTCGGGGCTGTCGGCGTGGGGGTCAAGGGTGGTGCATCGCGTGAGGAGGCCGACGAGTGGCTGCTCCGCTTTCCCGGCGGCGCGTCGGTGATGGCCTACATCGGTCGGTCCGGATGGAACGACCTGACCCTCGACGGGACCATCCCGGACGAGGATCTGCTCGAGGCCGTGGATCTGTCCTACCAGCTCGTCGTCGCCAAGCTTCCTCGCAAGCACCGACCAGACGGTTGGGAGCTCGACTGACGAGAACGTGGCACGTTTCGCTGTCCTTCGAGCCATCTGAGAGACTGACCGCGGAGGGGAGTATTCCTTCGCGGTGATGTCGTCATCACGGACGCCGCCCCAGCTGCACGGGGTCGCTCCCGGCGTCATCGGTCCCAAATGGCCAGGGCCAGAGGGGACGGAAGAGACCTCCGGATCCAGTGATCCCCAACGACGGGCGTCGCCGTACGCCTGTTTCGTCCATGAGCTGTCCGGAGGAGTCTGTTTCGTGAATGTTCCCGAGTGGGTCTGGTGGACCACGATCATCTTCACCACCACCATCCTTCTTTTCGACGTCGTGGTGATCGGCCGACGGCCCCATGAGCCGTCCACGAAGGAGGTCTCGGTGGCCCTCGGCGGTTTCGTCGGGATGGCCGTCGTCTTCGGAGTCGGCGTCTGGGTGCTCGCAGGTCATGAGTACGGGACCCAGTTCTTCGCCGGATGGCTCACCGAGTACTCCCTGTCGGTGGACAACTTGTTCATGTTCATCATCATCATGGCCAAGTTCGCCGTGCCGCGGGAGCTGCAGCAGAGTGCGTTGCTGATCGGCATCGTGCTCGCGCTCATCATGCGAGGCATCTTCATCGCCGTGGGAGCTGCGGCCATCGAACAGTTCAGCTGGGTGTTCTACATCTTCGGGGTGTTCCTGATCTACACCGCCGTCAAGCTTGCCCGCCAAGGGACCACCGAGGATGACGAGTACGAAGAGAACCGGCTGATCAAGTGGGTCGAAGGCGCTCTGCCGGCGACCAAGGAGTATCACGGGACGAAGCTGCTCATCCAGGAGAACGGCAAACGTCTTATCACCCCGATGTTCATCGTGATCATGGCACTCGGTACGACGGACCTGTTGTTCGCGCTCGACTCGATCCCGGCGATCTACGGGTTGACCAAGGAGCCGTACCTCGTCCTCACCGCCAACATCTTCGCCCTCATGGGGCTGCGGCAGCTCTACTTCCTGATCGGGGGTCTGCTGAAGCGGCTGATCTACCTCAGCTACGGCCTTGCGATTCTGCTCGGGTTCATCGGCGTCAAGCTCATCCTCGAGGCCCTGCACACCAACCAGCTGCCGTTCATCAACGGTGGCGAGCACGTGGGCTGGGCCCCCGAGATTCCGATTCCGCTCTCCCTCGGGATCATCGTCGGCACGCTCGTGGTCACGGCGGCCGCCAGCCTCCTCGTGTCGCGCAACATGAGCGACGAGGAGATGGAGGCGCGCACCGGCCTGGGCGGCTGACCAGGACGCGGGCGGACGGGGTCCACCCGGACGGCGGACGACTCATGCTGCGGCATCGTCGTCCGCCGTCCGTCCTTCGTGAGCCTGTTGGCTTCGGTGGTGGCGGGGTCCAGTAGTAGCGACTTCCGCCGTGTAATCGCCGAGCCGAGTGACGTGCCTGCCTGGCCCTATCAGAGTGACATATGCCTCAGCGTCCGCGGCGTTGAGGCGCACAAGCGTGGAACCCTCGCGACTCGTCGCGATCTCCATGGCGCAGAGTCTCCCCATCGGCCAGCATCTCTGGGAACCGCTGGACCGGTCCGTCAAACAGGCAAACCCGCCGTGACAGGTGCGAAAACGCGGACCCGCCGTCGGTTTGCCGGTTGGCGTGGCTTAGGACTCAGGCATGAGCACCGAGCGGTGCGGGTAGGGGGTCACGCATGGACGATCCCCTCGATCTCGGCCGACCGACCTCCGGCGACGTACTCGATCTCATTCTCGACGACCACCGGCGCTTCGAGGCGCTGCTGCGCGAGCTGCGCGACTCCACCAGCGACCGCGATGCCGTCCGGCGTGCCTTCGCGGCACTGCATGTGGCTCACGCGCAGGCAGAGGAGGACGAGGTCTATCCCACGCTGCACCGCAAGGACGCCATCTCCGAAGACCAGGCGGAGCACAGCGAGGAAGAGCACGCCGAAGGTCACGAGGCGCTGCTCAAGGTTCTCGAGGCGGACGGTGTGGAAGGTGAGGAGTTCGGCGAGCTGGTCGAGGAGCTGGCCACCGCGGTCAACCACCATCTGAGCGAAGAGGAGCTGACCATCCTGAACCCGGCGCGTGACGAGGTCGATGAGACGGCCCGACAGAAGCTCGGCAAGGAGTTCGCCCGGGCGCGCAACGCGCAGCTCGACGACGACTGCGGCCGGATCGACAACGTGCGCGCGATCGTGGAACGTGCGGAGAAGAAGGGCCTCCTCGACAAGGACTGAGCTCGCTCAGTAGGTCGCCAGCCGGGTGGTGCCCGGCTTGCGGACGCGACCGGCGCGCACCAGGAGGCGAAGCCGCTCCTCGGCCATCGGTGCGTCCTCGATGCCCCTGGTGCCACCGCTGCCCTCGGGGGCGTGCAGCATCCACCGAACGCCGTCCTCCCCGACCGGCCGCGTCACAAAGCCGACGTGGTAGACCCGGCCACCGGGCTGGGCGAAGAAATAGAGATCGCCCGGTCGGACCTCGTCGAGTGGCACGGTCACGATGGCAGCGGCCTGGTCGAAGGCGTCCCGGGGGACCTGCACTCCGTGCGTGCGCAGGGTGAGGTGCACCAGCCCGGAGCAGTCCAGTCCCCAGCCGCTGGTCCCGCCCCAGAGGTAGCGCACCCCGAGGAACTGCCGAGCAGTCGCCAGCAGGTCGTCTGGGCCGTACGTCGGCTGTTGCCCCTTGTCTGCAAGGCGTACGGCGTCGAGCGGCACCGTGCCGCGGCGCTCGCCCGGCAGCAGCAGGGCGGCATGTTCGTCGGTCAGGCCCTCGACCCGCAGCGCGGTGCCACACGACACCTCGACGGTGGACCCGTTGTCGAGTGCCAACGGCGCCCGGGGGACGACGACAAGGGCAGCAGCACCCCTTGTCCGGTCGACCGGTGCGGCGAGATGGGCCCGGCGTACCCAGCCGGGATAGCCCTGGTCGTGCGCCGACGACGTCTGAGCCGGCGCCGCGACACGCACCCACTCATCACGTTCCTCGAGGATCAGTGCCGGCTCATCGAGCAGCAGCTGGGTGAGTGTGCGGCCGTGCAGGCCGAGACGTCCATCATCACCGCCCCCGGCGTCCAGCGACGAGACCCACGCAGACAGGTCGGGCAGGTCGAGTACGGCGGCCGCGTCGATGTCCCGAGGAGCATCCGGACCGGTCCACATCGTGGCGACCGGGACCGAGACCTCCCGGAGGCGGGGGTCATTGGTGAGCGGACGCTGGTTCAACGCAGCCCCTCGATCCCGAGTCCGGGACTGTCCGGGAGCACCACCATGGCGCCGTCATAAACCAACCCGCCGACGAAGGGGGAGTCAGCTATCCACCATGCCGCATCGAGGTCCGGGACCAGGGTCGTCCCGGAGGCCGCCGCGAGGCTGGCCGCGGCGCCGACCCCGACGTGCGACTCCATCATGGAACCGACGATGGTGCCCATCTGGTGCTCCCGGGCGAGGTCGAGCAGGGTCCGAGCGACGGAGAGTCCACCGCATTTCGCGAGCTTGACGTTGACCAGGTCGGCGGCCCGGAGCCGGATCACCTCGACGAGGTCGCGGACGCCGCACACCGACTCGTCGGCCATCACCGGAGTCGAGACCCGGGCCGTCACCCAGGCCAGGCCATGAAGGTCCTCGGCACGAACCGGTTGCTCGACGAGCTCGACGCCGAGGCCACGGTCCTCGAGCGCGCCGATCACGCGCACCGCCTCGCGCGCCGTCCAGCCCTGGTTGGCGTCCAGCCGGATCGCCACGTCGGGACCAACCTTCTCGCGAACCGCTGCAACGCGTGCCACATCGGTGGTCGCGTCCGTGCCGACCTTCATCTTGAGCGAGGCGAAACCCTCGGTCACCCGGTCGGCTGCGGCCCGGGTGAGTGCCTCCGGGTCACCGGCCGACAGCGTGACGTCGGTGTCCGACCGGTGCCGGGATGTGCCCAGGAACCGGGGCAGGCTGAGCCCGACGCGACGTGCCGCGAGGTCGTGGAGGGCGACGTCGACGGCAGCCTTGGCACCCTGGTTCGCGGCCACCAGCGCGCGTACGAGGCGACAGCTCTCGTTGAGGTCGTCGGCGTCGCGTCCGACCAACGCGGCTGCCAGCGGACCCTGCACGCACGCCTCGGCGCCGGCCAGGGACTCGCCGGTGACCTGCCACACCTGCGGCGCCTCCCCCCAGCCGGTGACCCCGTCGTTGTCGGTCACCCGGACGACGACGGTGTTCGTGGTCTCCGTCCGACGCAACGCGGTGACGAAGGGGGTGTGCAGCTTGGCCTCGAGCCGCCGGGTCGTGACGCTTTCGATCCGGGTCACCGGTGCCACGCCTCCCAGACCACAGCGCTGATGTCGGCGATGAGCCGCGTCGCCACGGTCTCGGCCACCTCGAGAGTGGTGAGGACGACCAGGACGTACGCCGGCGTACGGTCCGGTCGGACCAGGGCCACGTCATGGGTGATCCCGTCGACCCAGCCGGTCTTGTTGGCGACGTACGTCCGCGGCGGCAGTCCCGCCGGGACCCCGTCCCGATGCTCCTGACGGGACAGCACGGTCTCGATCTGCTCGCAGGTCGCAGTGGAAGCGAGGGAACGAGCCGCCACAGCACGCATCACGATGCCGAGATCGGCCGCCGTCACCAGGTTGTCCAGACCGGCCTCGCGGGCGGCGGAGTTCTCGATGCCGCGGCGCACGACGGTCGTCCGCGAGCAGCCCGCATCGGCCAGCACGTCGGCGACCGCGCCCGTCCCGACGTGCTCGAGCAGCAGGTTGGTCGCGAGGTTGCCAGACCTCACGGTGGCGTGCTCGGCCAGCACCCGCAAGGAGCATTGGCTGCCGATCCGCTCCCAGGTTTCGTCGTCCTGGTCGTCGCCCTGGTCCAAGGAGTACGACGAGCCGTCCGTCGCCGAGGCGAACCTGTTGTGCAAGTCGACGGACCGGTCGAGGTCGATCGTGCCGTCCTCGTGGCGACGGTAGGCCGCGACCAGAAGGGGCAGCTTCATCGTGCTCGCGGCGTAGTGCGGCACGTCGGCAGCGAGTGCGACGTGGACGCCGCTGTCGAGGTCGCCGAGCCAGACCGAGACGGTGCCGTCACCGGCGCCTGTGCCATCGTTGCCGGTGTCGTGGCGTGAGGTCAGGTCCGCGATGCACTCACCGATCGCCGGCTCGAGATCGCCGAGCGCGGACGCCGGGAACGGGCCGGCCCCGGACAGGCCGGGCGGGCCGGGCGGGCCGGGCAGGTCGGACAGGTCAGTCATCGTCCGATCAGGCTATCGCCGC
>JBPCND010000063.1:0-2990 GCA_051001655.1 Nocardioides sp.
CCGCGGGGTAGTCCACGTCGGCAGCGGGGCCGGCGTGGAGTCCGGCGATGGCGACGTTCCCGTCGTCGTCGTGCAGCGTGGCGAGCAGCCGGACCAGCGCGGTGACCGCGTCCGGCACGACGCCGCCCCACATGCCCGAGTGGACGCCGTGCTCGAGGGTGCGCACCTCGACGACCCCGTCGCACAAGCCACGAAGGCTGGTCGTCAGCGCAGGCTCGCCGATGTCCCAGTTGCCGCTGTCCGCGATCACGATGACGTCGGCCGCCAGCAGCTGCCTGTGCTCGGCGAGGAAGGCCTCCAGGGTCGGTGACCCGACCTCCTCCTCGCCCTCGATCAGCAGGGTGACGCCCACCGGGAGGTGGTCACCGAAGACCCGGATGGCGGCGAGGTGCGCAGCGATCCCCGCCTTGTCGTCCGCTGCGCCACGGCCATAGAGGCGGTCCCCTCGCTCGGTCGGCGTGAACGGGTCACTGTCCCAGTCCTCGATGTCACCGGTCGGCTGCACGTCGTGGTGGGCATAGAGCAGCACGGTCGGAGCACCGTCCGGAGCAGGCTTGCGGGCCAGCACGGCCGGGGCGCCACCCGCGGCAGTGAGGATCTGTACGTCGTCGAACCCCTCGGCCCGGAACAGGTCCGCTGTCGCATCGGCAGAGCGCCGTACGTCGTCGGCACGAGCCGGGTCCGCGCTCACCGACGGAATCCGGACGAGCGCTTCCAAATCGGCTCGGACCGTCGGCATCACCTCACGCAGGGCAGCGCGGATCTGTGTGGAATCCAGGGTCATGACGCCACCCTAGTCCCCGGCCGTTACCCTCCGACGGCCGCGGACCAGGGTGGCGCCTCCCGGTCATCCCCCCGGTCATCTCCCCTGGACCGCGACCACCGGGATGCCCGCGGGTAGCGCCGCGACGGCACCCTCGGGCGTGTGGAACAGCCACAACGACAGGTCCCGCAAGGTGGCCCAGTCGCCATCCACCGTGCTGAGCTTGACGATGTCGTCGACCCCCGTGGTCGACGCGCTCGTCAGGGTGGTCTGCATCCGCAGCGGTGCGGCGCCCGGCAGCTCAACGACCAGGTCGCCGGCCGGCAGCCGCCCGCCGTCGTCCATCCGCACGGCAGCCCCGCTGACCGAGACGTCGACAAGGTGGGCGGGCCTCCCGTCGACCCGGACCCCGATCGGGACAGCGAAACGATGGGCCGCCCTTCGCGACGTGGCGTACTGCTCGGCCCGGATCCTCATCACCGCGTGCGAGAGCACCAGGATCGCGACGACCAGCCACAGGCCCGAGGAGACGGTGGAGGACGAGTCGGTCCGCCACGGCACCCAGGCGACGAGACCGAGGGCGGCGTACCCGATCAACGAGACCGACGCGACGATCATGCCGACCACGATCCACGGCACCCTGCCGCGCTGCCGCTCGTCGGCAGCACCCTTCGGGGTCACCTTGAACTGCAGGGCCTTACGCGAGACCAGCCACCACAGGCAGGAGAGACCGACCGGCACCCGCAGGACCCGGAGCGCGAACGCCGTGCGCCAGCGGATCTGGCGGCGGAGCAGCTGCTTGTAGCCCCACATCCGCAGGGCGAAGGCCGTGACGAAGACGGCGAGGAACGTCGCGGGTGACACCGTCGAGGTCGCGGCCCCGGTCAGCAGGAGCGTCGCGGGCACGGCGAGGGCCAGGATCGTGACGAGTCCCTCGAGCCACCACAACGTGCCGGTGAGGTACTCGAACTGGGTTCGGTAGGACATCCACCGCTGACGGTGCCAGAGCTTCTCGTGCACGAGCACCTGCATGGAGCCCATGCCCCAGCGGCGGCGCTGTACCAGGTACTGCTCCGGGGTCGCCGGGGCGAGCCCGAGGGCGAGGTTCTGGTGGTGGTACGCCGTGCGCCACCCGAGCCGCTGGAGCTTCAGCGTGGTGTGCATGTCCTCGGTCACGGTCTCCTGCGCGACGCCGCCCACCTCACGGAGCGCGGCGACCCGCAGCACCGACGTCGAGCCGCACCAGAACGTGCCGGCCCCGGCATGGGCACGGGCAGCGAGCTGGACGTTGAAGAACAGGCCCTGCTCACCGGTGTAGCCGTCGTCGTCGAACGCGCCGCCGTTGAAGAAGGTCTGCGGCGCCTGCACGAGCGCGATGTCCTCGTCCTCGAAGTAGCCGAGCGTCGAGGTCAGGAAGGCCGGCAGCGGCACGTGGTCGCAGTCGAGCACGGCGACCAGGTCGATCGGATCGCCGCCGTCGGCCTCCTCGTGCGCCATCAAAGCGAGCGCATGGTTGAGGTTGCCGGCCTTGGCGTGCTCGTGCTCGACGCGGGTGACGTAGCGGGCGCCGAGCTCGCGGCAGAGCTCCTTCAGCCACGGCCGGTCGCCGTCGTCGAGCACCCAGGTCTGGTGGGCAGGCTGCAGCCGGGTGGCCGCGGCGACGGTCGGGCCGACGATCTCGGCCTCCTCGTTGTAGGTCGGGATGAGCACGGCGACGCTCATCCCGTACGGCGCCTCGGCGACCGGCTCGACGAACTGCGCGTCGATGCTCCAGGTGCTGATCAGCTTGGCGACCGACCCGAAGATCGGGAAGGCCTCGAAGGCGACCAGCAGCCAGGCGGCCCATCGCCACGGGCCGGACGGCGGCAGCGTGGCGAGGATGCGCCAGGCGATGTAGGACAGCAGGGACACCAACGCGACGAGACCACCGACCCGCGCGAGCAGGCGCGAACGCCGGGACTCCACCACGGGACCGGCCAGGCCGCTCGCCCACGCGGCGAGAGGCAGGACCGTCTGGACTGGCGGGGCAGGCAGCGCGACCAGCGGCGCCGGCGGGAGGACCCTTGGGTCGACCCCGACGCGGGCATCGATCCGCGGCGACCTCTCCGGCGCGCTTCGGGTCGGCTCGGGTGCGAGCAGCGACATAATTCCACCTGGGTGCTTCAGGGACGGCATCGATCGGTCGACCGGTCACAGGGGGAACGCGTTAACAGGACCGATGTGACGC
>JBPCND010000064.1:0-4352 GCA_051001655.1 Nocardioides sp.
AGGGGCCGCCGGGACAGCCGGGACACCCGGGGCAGTCGGGACGGTCGGGACAACCGGGACAGCCGGGACAGGCGGGACAGCCGGGATAGCCGGGACAGCCCCACGCTGGACAGGCGCCGGCGTACCCGGTGCAGGGCCCATCCGGACAGCTGCCCGGCAGCTCCGCCCAGGTGCCGGGAGGTCCCGCCACCACGCCGGACGGTCAGCAGCTCGCCGGCTGGTGGCGTCGCGTCGGCGCATACGTCTTCGACATCCTCGTCGTCACGCCGGTCGTCCTCGTGCTGGCGCTGCCGTGGGTCCGGGAGATCGTCTCGGCCTACGCCGACCTGGTCAGCGAGGCGATGCGCGCCGCCGAGGCCGGTGGCACCGGGCCGGATCCGACGTCGTTGACGACCGACCTCGCCGTGCCCTTCCTGATCCTCACCCTCATCGGGCTGGGGGTGAACTTCGCCTACCACGTGAGCTTCTTGAAGTGGAAGGCGGCGACGCCGGGCAAGCTCGTCCTGGGCCTCCGGGTCCGACTGCGCGAGACCCCCGGCCCGCTGTCCTGGGGCACCGTGCTGCTCCGGTGGCTGGGCCAGTTCGGCTACGGGCTGCTCGGGTTGGTCCCTGTCCTCGGCACCACTCTTAGCATCTACCCACTGATCGACTCGTTGTGGCCGCTGTGGGACGCGAAGAAGCAGGCCGTCCACGACAAGATCGCCAAGACCAACGTCGTGCGGCACTCTCGCTGAGTCTGCTGCCTCAGGGCCGGGCGGGAAGGATCGTGCCGGTGACGTCGCCGAGCGCGATCCGTCCGCCACCGGTCCCGGGCGCGGTGGCCCTGATCGTCACCGAGTCACCGTCCTGGAGGAACGTCCTGGAGGCGGACGGCGGGCCGAAGGGCTCCGTGCCGCCCCAGGACAGCTCGAGCAGCGAGCCGCGCTGGTCACGCTCGGGACCGCTCACGGTCCCGGACGCGAAGAGGTCGCCGGTCCGTAGGCTCGCGCCGTTCACGGTCAGGTGCGCCAGCATCTGGGCCGGTGACCAGTACATCGAGGAGTACGGCGGCCGCGCCACCGTCTCGCCGCCGAGCACGACCTCGAAGTCGATGTCGTAGCCGGCCCGGGGGCCGACCCGGAGGTAGTCCAGCGGCTCCGGGTCCTGACCCGGTAGGTCCACCCGAGCGGCCTCCAGGGCCTGGAGTGGGGTGACCCAGCCGGCCACCGAGGTGGCGAACGACTTGCCGAGGAACGGGCCGAGGGGGACGTACTCCCAGGCCTGGATGTCGCGCGCCGACCAGTCGTTGAGGGGGAGCACCCCGAAGACGTGCTCGGCGAAGGCGTCCGTGCCGACCCGCTCGCCCATCCGGGTCGGGGCACCGACCACGAAGCCGAGCTCGCACTCGATGTCGAGCCTCGTGCTGGCGCCGTACTCCGGCCCGCCGGTCGAGCCCGTCGCGCCCGTCGAGAGCCGCTGGCCCGACGGCCGTCGGACGTCGGTGCCGGAGACGAACACCGTGCCGGCGCGGCGGTGGTAGCCGACCGGGAGGTGCCTCCAGTTCGGCAGCAGGGGCTCGGCCTCGGGGCGGAAGATCTTGCCGACGTTGCTGGCGTGCTCCAGCGAGCAGTAGAAGTCGACGTAGTCCGCGACCTCGAACGGCAGGTGCAGGGTGATCTCGTCGACCGGCACGAGGTGGGCCTCGACCAGACTTCGCTCGGTCTCGTCGGTGAGCAGCGAGACGATCCAGCCGCGGATGCCCGCCCACGACGGCCGGCCGAGTGCCAGCAGCGGGTTGAGCGACGGTGCCTCGAAGACGTGCGCGACCTCGAGCATCTCCGCAGCCGCCACCGGGGCGAGGTCGACGACGAGGTTGCCGATCCGGACCCCGACGCGCGCCGGCTCGTCGGGGGAGTCGCTGGGGCTGAACACGCCGTAGGGCAGGTTGTAGATGTCGTAGCGGGACCCTGCCGCACCCTCGACCCAGGTTGTCGGCCCGGTCACGCTCGCTCCAGGGATCCAGTGAGGCCGGCGGGCAGCAGGTCGAGGCCGACCAGGTCCTCGAGCGGCTCGAGCACGCTGCACGAGCCGAACGAGTCGAACCAGCGGCGTGCTCCGGTGAGTCCGTCCTCGGCGTCGGCCACCATCCGGCGTACGGCGTCCGGATCGGTCAGCTCGAGCACGGCCGCGACATCAACGGCGGAGGCGCCGTCGAGGCTCGCCCGGGTGGCCAGCAGCACGTTGAGGAAGCCGTGGTGCTCGAAGCCGGTCCCCTCGTCACGGTGCCGCAGCGCGTGGTGCAGCCCCGCGGTGCACTTGAAGCGGACCTCGCGGTCGAGGGCGGCCGCGACGCCCGCCGCGAGCTCGCCCGCGGAGGGGAAGGCGTCGTGGTCGGCGCCGCCGGTGCGGAACTTCAGCCGCAGGTCCGTCGCGGCGATCTCGTCGAGCGCGGCCAGCCAGCCGTGGCCGGGCCCGCTGTCGTGCAGCCGGGGTGGTTCGACGTAGACGGCCACGTCCCCGTCGAGCTCGCCGGCGGCAACCAGCTGTTCGACAGCGATGACGACCCGGCGGGCGTTGTGCGGGAGGTCGCTGGTCTCCGAGCCCCGCAGGGCGATCTCGATCGACCGAAGCTCAAGGGTTCCCGAGCGGGTCGCCCATGCGACGGCGGGCTCGATCGCCCCCGCGCCGCCCTGCACCACGACGGTGACCGGAAGCGCGGCGGCGGCCGAGCTTGTCGAGACCTGCTCCAGCAGCTCGCCCAGATGTGCGTCACTGACCACGAAGGCGCCGAGGAGGTCGGCGTACTCAGCGGCTCGATGCCTGCGGTGAGCGGTCACGGCCTCCGGCAGCGGAGCGTTGCGGGGTGGGAATATGGCGGCGTCGTCGACCAGCGCACACAGGTAGTCGGGGATGCGGCTCGTCGCCTGAGGAGCAGTTGACACGGCCTCGACCCTAACGCATCGTGGATCAGCTCAGCGGACACACTTGTTCGACTAAAGGACGGTCGTCATGGCTCATTACCGGCACGTCGGGGATCTCCCGCGGACCCGGCACACGGTCTTCCGGGACACCCGCGGCGCGCTCCGCTACGAGGAGCTGATGGGGGAGGAAGGGTTCACCTCCGACTCCTCGCTGCTCTATCACGCAGGCGTGCCCTCGGCGATCGTCGACAGTCAGGTCTGGGAGCTTCCCGATCTGTCCACCACCGCGAACCACCCGCTCAAGCCACGACACCTCCAGCTGCACACGCTGTTCGAGGACGGAGTCTCGACGAGCTCGGGCCGGGACTCGACCACCGGGGGCTCGACGGGCGAGGTGGACCCGGTGCAGGGCCGGCGGCTGGTGCTCGGCAACGGCGACGTCCGGGTCTCGTACGTCGTCGGGGCCGCCACGTCGCCGTACTATCGCAACGCCGTTGGGGACGAGTGCGTCTATGTGCAGGAGGGGTCCGGGGTCGTCGAGACCGTGCTCGGCGTGCTGCCCTACCGCACCGGCGACTACGTGGTCGTCCCGCGCGCCACCACGCATCGCTGGGTGCCGGACCACGATGACGGTGCGGCGTCGCGCCTCTACGTCATCGAGGCCAACAGCCACATCGCGCCGCCGAAGCGCTACCTCTCGCGCTACGGACAGCTCCTCGAGCACGCGCCCTACTGCGAGCGTGACCTCTACGGACCCACCGAGCCGTTCCTCGTGGAGGGCCGCGACGTCGAGGTCCTCGTGAAGCATCGGGGCAGCGGGCCGCTGTCCCAGGGCGGGCTCGTCGGCAGCCGGATGACCTACGCGACGCACCCCTTCGACGTGGTGGGGTGGGACGGCTGCCTCTACCCCTACACGTTCAACGTCGAGGACTTCATGCCGATCACCGGCAAGGTCCACCAGCCGCCTCCGGTGCACCAGGTCTTCGAGGCGTGGAACTTCGTGATCTGCAACTTCTGCCCGCGCAAGGTCGACTACCACCCCGACTCGGTGCCGGTGCCCTACTACCACTCCAACGTCGACAGCGACGAGGTGATGTTCTACGTCGGCGGTGACTACGAGGCGCGCAAGGGGTCCGGCATCGACATCGGGTCGATCTCGCTCCACCCGGGTGGCTACGCGCACGGCCCGCAGCCCTCGGCGATCGAGGCGTCGCTGGGTGCGGAGTTCTTCGACGAGCTGGCGGTCATGGTCGACACGTTCAAGCCGCTGGAGCTCGGTGAGGCCGGTCTGGCCGCGGAGGACCCCGCCTATGCGTGGACTTGGGCCGGACGCGGGCCCGATCGAGCTGAGGCCGGACGCGGGCCCGATCCGGAGCAAGGGCACGGCGGACCTGCCGTCTTCTCCAACTCCTGATCTCGTCGCCGGGTGCAAGATGGAGCCATGCCTGACTA
>JBPCND010000065.1:0-5888 GCA_051001655.1 Nocardioides sp.
TCCGGTCCTGGACCCAGGGCGTCACGTTCTGCACCCGGATGGACTACCTCTCCCCGTTCTACAACGAGGCGACCTACGTCCTCGGCGTGGAACGGCTGCTCGACATCGAGGACGACATCCCCGAGAAGGCGCAGGTCATGCGCGTGCTGCTGATGGAGCTCAACCGGATCTCCAGCCACCTCGTGGCGATCGCGTCTGGCGGGCTCGAGATCGGTGCGCTGACCGTGATGACCATCGGCTTCCGCGAGCGCGAGCAGGTGCTCGACCTCTTCGAGCTGATCACGGGCCTGCGGATGAACCACGCGTTCATCCGCCCCGGCGGGGTGGCGCAGGACATGCCCCCCGGAGCACTGGACCAGATCCGCGACTTCACCGCTCTGATGAAGAAGCGCCTCCCCGAGTACGCCGAGCTGTGCAACGCGAACCCGATCTTCAAGGGCCGCCTCGTCGGCGTGGGCCACCTCGACCTGGCCGGCTGCCTAGCCCTGGGGATCACCGGACCGGTCCTGCGGTCCACCGGCTATCCCTGGGACCTGCGCAAGACCCAGCCCTACTCCGGCTACGAGGACTACGACTTCGAGGTGGTCACCCGCGACACCTGCGATGCCTACGGCAGGTTCCGGATCCGTCTCGACGAGATGCGGGAGTCGCTCAAGATCGTCGAGCAGTGCGCCGACCGGCTCGCCGGACTCGAGGGTGCCCCGGTCGTGGTGGCCGACAAGAAGATCGCCTGGCCCAGCCAGCTCGCTGTCGGCAACGACGGCATGGGCAACAGCCTCGACCACATCAAGCACATCATGGGCGAGTCCATGGAGGCCCTGATCCATCACTTCAAGCTCGTCACCGAGGGCTTCAGGGTCCCCGCCGGCCAGGCCTACGTGCCGGTGGAGTCGCCCCGTGGCGAGCTCGGTGCCCACGTGGTCTCCGACGGCGGCACGCGCCCCTTCCGTGCACATTTCCGGGACCCGTCCTTCACCAACCTGCAGGCGACCTCGGTGATGACCGAGGGCGGCATGATCGCGGACGTGGTCGTGGCCATCGCCTCGATCGATCCCGTCATGGGTGGGGTGGACCGGTGACCGAGCTTCAGGACGGCCGGTGGGACGAGAAGGTCCTTGCTGAGCTGCGCGAGATCGCAGCGCGCTACCCCCAGGCACGCTCCGGCCTGCTCCCGATGCTGCACCTGGTGCAGAGCGTCGAGGGCCGGGTGACCTCGCGCGGGATCGAGGCCTGCGCGGACATCCTCGGCATCTCGACGGCCGAGGTCTCGGGTGTGGCGACCTTCTACACGATGTACAAGCGACGTCCGGTCGGTGACTACCACGTCGGGGTCTGCACCAACACGCTGTGCGCCGTCATGGGTGGGGACGTCATCTTCGAACGGCTCAAGGACCATCTCGACCTCGGCAACGACGAGACGACAACCCCCGACGACGGTGCAGACGGCGCCGGCAAGACCATCACCCTCGAGCACGTCGAGTGCAACGCGGCGTGCGACTACGCACCGGTGGTGATGGTGAACTGGGAGTTCATGGACAACCAGACGCCCCAGTCGGCGACCCGGTTGGTCGACGACCTTCGCGAGGGTCGGGTGGTCCGATCGACCCGCGGCCCACGGATCTGCACCTGGCGCGAGGCCGAGCGAGTGCTCGCCGGCTTCCCCGACGACCGTGCGGACGAGGGGCCGGCGGCCGGGCCCGCCAGCCTGCTCGGGCTGGGCATCGCCCGCGACCGGGGGTGGACCGCCCCGTCGACGGACCGCAAGGAAGTCGGCGGTGGTGCTGCCGAAGGTGCCGAGGAGGACGCGTTGTTCCGCAGCAGTCCGGACAAGGCCGTCGCCGAGACCGACAGCGGCCGAGCCGAGTCGGAGACCAAGATCGACCAGAAGGGGACCAACGCGTGATCGACACCCTGACCCCCGTCTTGTCCGACAACTGGGACCAAGAACGCTCCTGGACCCTGGAGGCCTACGAGTCCATCGGTGGCTATGCCGCCCTGCGGACCACCTTGGGCATGGCCCCCGACGACGTGATCTCGCTGGTCAAGGACTCAGGTCTGCGTGGTCGTGGCGGAGCCGGCTTCCCCACGGGCATGAAGTGGGGCTTCATTCCTGCCCAGGACGCAGCAAACCCGAATCCGCACTACCTGGTCGTCAACGCCGACGAGTCGGAGCCGGGCACCTGCAAGGACATCCCGCTGATGATGGCCAGCCCGCACACGCTGGTGGAGGGCGTGATCATCAGTGCGTTCGCCATCCGTGCCGAGCACGCGTTCATCTACGTCCGCGGCGAGGTGCTGCACGTCGTACGCCGACTCCAGCGCGCCGTGCAGGAGGCCTATCTCGCCGGGCATCTGGGCACCGACATCCACGGCTCCGGCTATGCCCTCGAGCTGACCGTGCACGCCGGCGCCGGGGCCTACATCTGCGGTGAGGAGACCGCGCTCCTCGACTCCCTCGAGGGCCGCCGCGGACAACCCCGGCTACGGCCGCCGTTCCCCGCCGTCGCTGGGCTCTACTCCTCGCCGACGGTGATCAACAACGTGGAGAGCATCGCCTCGGTCCCTGCGATCGTCCGCAACGGTGCCGACTGGTTCGGCTCGATGGGAACCGACAAGAGTAGGGGGATGACGTTGTACTCCCTGTCCGGGCACGTGACCAACCCCGGACAGTTCGAGGCGCCGCTCGGCATCACTCTGCGTGAGCTCCTCGAGCTCGCCGGCGGCGTCCGCCACGGCCACTCGCTGAAGTTCTGGACCCCTGGTGGCTCCTCGACGCCGATCCTGACCGCCGAGCACCTCGACGTGCCGCTGGACTACGAAGCCGTCGGCGCCGCAGGCTCCATGCTGGGGACCAAGGCGCTGCAGATCTTCGACGAGACCACCTGCGTCGTCCGCGCCGTGCTCCGGTGGACGGAGTTCTACAAGCACGAGTCCTGCGGCAAGTGCACGCCCTGCCGCGAGGGGACCTGGTGGCTCGTGCAGACGCTGGCGCGGCTCGAGAAGGGCCACGGCAGCGAAGCGGACCTCGAGACGGTGCTCGACCAGTGCGACAACATCCTTGGCCGCTCGTTCTGCGCGTTGGCCGATGGTGCGGTCAGTCCGATCTCCTCCTCGATCCAGTACTTCCGGGACGAGTACGTCGCTCACTTCGAGCACGGCGGCTGCCCGTTCGACCCGGCGGCCTCCACACTCTTCGTCACGGCGGAGGTGAACGCATGACGGTCTCGACAGGCTCGACCACCGCAGCAGGCTCGACCACCGTGGCCGGCTCGGCCACCGGGCAGGACCTCGTCACGCTGGTCATCGACGGGGTGGAGACCAGCGTCCCGAAGGGCACGTTGGTGATCCGCGCCGCGGAGCAGGTGGGGATCCAGATCCCGCGCTTCTGCGACCATCCGCTGCTGGCGCCGGTCGGCGCCTGCCGACAGTGTCTCGTCGAGGTCGCGATGCCCGACCGCTCCGGCGACCTCAAGACGATGATGGGCCCGCCCGGACGGGTGAAGCCACAGGCCTCGTGCACGCTGGTCGTGTCCGAGGGCATGGTGGTCAGCACCCAGCTCTCCTCGCCGATCGCCGACAAGGCGCAGCAGGGCGTCATGGAGCAGCTGCTGATCAACCATCCCCTCGACTGCCCGGTCTGCGACAAGGGTGGTGAATGCCCGTTGCAGAATCAGGCCATGAGCAACGGTCGCGGCGAGACCCGTTTCGAGGGGACCAAGCGGACCTTCCCCAAGCCCATCAACATCTCCGCGCAGGTCCTCCTCGACCGTGAGCGCTGCGTGCTGTGCGCCCGGTGCACCCGGTTCTCCGAGCAGATCGCCGGCGACCCCTTCATCGCGCTCCTCGAGCGAGGTGCCCTGCAGCAGGTGGGCATCTACGAGAAGGAGCCGTTCGAGTCGTACTTCTCGGGCAACACGATCCAGATCTGCCCGGTGGGAGCGCTCACCTCGGCGTCGTACCGCTTCCGGGCCCGTCCCTTCGACCTCGTCTCCTCCCCTGCGGTGGCCGAGCACGACGCGTGCGGGTCGGCGATCCGGGTGGACCACCGGCGCGGCAAGGTCGTCCGTCGTCTCGCCGGGGACGACCCCGACGTCAACGAGGAGTGGATCACCGACAAGGACCGGTTCGGGTTCGGCTATGCCCGCCAGGACGACCGGCTGACGCATCCGCTCGTGCGAGACGAGGAGACCGGCCTGCACCGGCCGGCGTCGTGGCCGGAGGCCTTCGTCGTGGCAGCGCGCGGTCTCGCCGCGGCACAGGGCGTCGGCGTGCTCACCGGTGGGCGGCTCACCCTCGAGGACGCCTACGCCTATGCCAAGTTCGCCCGCGTCGTCCTCCGCACCAACGACATCGACTTCCGGGCCCGTCTGCACAGCCCCGAGGAAGCAGACTTCCTCGCCTCCACGGTCGCCGGCTCCGGGCGCGGCGTGACCTTCGGAGACCTCGAGAGCGCCGGCAAGGTCGTCCTGGTGGGGTTGGAGCCCGAGGACGAGGCCGGCACCGTCTTCCTGAGGCTGCGCAAGGCATCCCGCACCGGCCTGAAGGTCTTCAGCATCGGATCGCACGCCTCACGCGGGCTGCACAAGATGGACGGCACGTTGGTCCGCACCGCTCCGGGCGCTGAGGCCGTCGCCGTGGGCGGGCTTGCCAGGAGCTCTGCGGGCATCCTCGGCTCTCCCCTCGGCCGGTCCGACGTGATCCTGGTCGGTGAGCGGCTTGCCGCCGTGCCCGGGGCGCTGTCAGCCGTCGTCGCTCTCGCCGGCTCGACCGGCGCGCGGGTCGCCTGGGTGCCGCGACGTGCCGGGGACCGCGGTGCGGTCGAGGCCGGCTGTCTGCCGACCGTGCTGCCGGGCGGGCGACCCGTGACCGACGCGGCTGCTCGGGTCGACATCGGCACCGTCTGGGGCGCCACCACCCCGCACGAACCGGGTCGCGACGCCGACGCCATCGTCGCCGCCGCCGCATCAGGCGAACTCGGCGCTCTCCTGATGGCCGGAGTCAGCCCCGACGACACCTTCGACCCCCGGGCCACACGCGCTGCGATCGAGGCTGCGTCCTTCGTCGTCAGCCTCGAGCTGCGTGCCACCGACGTGAGCGCTGCCGCCGATGTGGTGTTTCCCGTCGCCCCCGTGGTGGAGAAGGCCGGTTCTTTCGTGAACTGGGAGGGCCGGATCCGCTCGTTCGAGAAGGTGCTGCACGAGTCACATGCCCTTCCCGACCTGCGCATCCTCTCGGGTATCGCCGACGAGATCGGCACGCCCCTCGGGTTCCGCACCGTCGAACAGGTGCGGGCGGAGCTCGCCGAGATCGGCCCGTGGGACGGGGCACGCGTCCCGGCACCCACAGTCGCGGGGCCTCCGGTCGTGGCGGCGCCGGAGCCGGGGACCCACAGACTCGCGAGCTGGAAGCAGATGGTCGACGACGGGGTGATGTTGGACGGGGCGGACGATCTGCGGGCGACGGGGCGGGCGGCGCTGGTGCTCGTGTCCACCTCGACCCTTGTCTCGCTCGGGCTCGTGCCCGGAGCGGCCGTCACTGTGACGGGCGAGCGTGGTTCGATCACCCTGCCGGTCGGGGTTGCCGACCTGGCTGATGACGTGGTGTGGGTGCCGGCCAGCTCTGGTGGCGTCAACGTGAACCGGGATCTCGGCCTGGCCGGGTCCGCCGTACGACTTGCAGGAGGCACGGCATGACCGGGTTCGCCGCCAGCCCTGAGCTGGGTGCTGTCCTCGCCGCTGACGACCTGACCGCCTTCGGCAAGGACCCGTGGTGGCTGGTGCTGGTCAAGGCCGTGCTGATTTTCGTGGTTCTGGTCGTGCTGACCCTGTTCAACATCTGGTTCGAGCGCCGGGTGGTTGCCCGGGTGCGGCACTGGATCGGTCCCAACG
>JBPCND010000066.1:0-4288 GCA_051001655.1 Nocardioides sp.
GGTCCGAGCAGCCCAGGGTGCTCGGCGGTCTCGCCGCCGATGAGGGCACAGCCGGCCTGGACGCACGCCTCCGCGATGCCCGCGACGATGGCGGCGATCCGTTCCGGAACGACGCGCCCGGTCGCGATGTAGTCGGTGAGGAACAGCGGCTCGGCCCCGCAGACGACCAGGTCGTCGACGAGCATGCCGACAAGGTCGAAGCCGATCGTGTGGTGCACGTCCATCGCCTGGGCGATCACGACCTTGGTGCCGACGCCGTCGGCGGAGGTGGCCAGCAGCGGGCGCTCGTAGGATTTCAGCGCGGTGGCGTCGAACAGGCCGGCGAACCCTCCGATCCCCCCGACCATCTCCGGCCGCCTGGCCTTGTCGATCCAGACCTTCATCAGCTCGACGGCCTTGTCGCCGGCGTCGATGGAGACGCCCGCGCCCGCATAGGTCGCACCCGTCTGCTGGGTCGGCTCCCTCGTCGCGCTGCTGGTCGGGTCGGTCATCGAGGGTCCTCTCCGGCGGGGCGGTGGGTCACGGTCGAGTGAGGGAGTCGCCGGCGCCGCCGCCGCGCGTACGGGAAAGCCCCGGGTTCTCGATGGTGTCGAACGGGAGGGTCGGCTCGAGCTCGAGCAGGTGCTTGCCGAGGTGCTCGGCGTCAGGCAGCGGCACCGGGTAGACGCCGTCGAAGCAGGCCCGGCACAGCTTGTCCTTGGGCACCGTGGTCGCCTCGACGAGCTGCTCGAGAGAGACGTAGCCCAAGGAGTCGGCGTCGATGGAGCGGCAGATCTCGTCCGAGGTGAGACCGTTGGCGATGAGCTCGGCCGGGGTGGCGAAGTCGATGCCGTAGAAGCACGGCCACTTCACCGGCGGGCTGGAGATCCGGACATGCACCTCCCGGGCGCCGGCCTCACGCAACATGCGGACCAGCGCCCGCTGGGTGTTGCCCCGGACGATCGAGTCGTCGACCACGACGAGGCGCTTGCCCTCGATCACGTCACGCAGCGGGTTGAGCTTCAGTCGGATACCGAGCTGCCGGATGGTCTGTGAGGGCTGGATGAAGGTACGTCCGACGTAGGAGTTCTTGACCAGCCCGGACCCGTAGGGGATCCCGCTCTCCTCCGCGTAGCCGATCGCCGCGGGGGTCCCCGACTCGGGGACCGGGATGACCAGGTCGGCGTCGGTGGGAAACTCCCGGGCGAGACGCCGGCCGATCTCGACACGGACGCTATGGATCCGCTGGTCGTTCATCAAGGTGTCGGGGCGGGCGAGGTAGACGAACTCGAAGAGACAGTGCTTCGGGGCGGGGTCGGCGAACCTCCTGCTGCGCAGGCCCTCCTCGTCGACGGCGATCATCTCGCCGGGTTCGACCTCGCGGATGAACGAGGCTCCCACGATGTCGAGGGCAGCGGTCTCGGAGGCCACCACCCAGCCCCGCTCCAGCCTGCCGAGGACGAGCGGCCGGATGCCCTGCGGGTCCCGGGCGGCGTACAACGTGTGCTCGTCCATCCAGATGAACGAGAAGGCGCCCCGGATCGTGGGGAGCAGCTCGGCGGCGTGCTCCTCGAGGCTACGGTCTGGATGGTGGGCCAGCAGCGCCGTGACCAGGCTCGTGTCGTTGGTCGAGGCCGGCACGTTGCGCATCGACAGCTCGAGGTCACCCGGCGCGGGAAGCAGGTCATCGACCCGGGCGGCGAGGTCTCGGGTGTTGGTGAGGTTGCCGTTGTGGGCCAAGGCGATCGCACCCGACTCGGTCGGGCGGAACGTCGGCTGCGCGTTGTGCCAGGTGCTCGCGCCCGTCGTCGAGTAGCGGGCGTGGCCGACCGCCAGATGCCCCTTCAGCGAGGCCAGGGTGGACTCGTCGAAGACCTGGGAGACCAGGCCCATGTCCTTGTAGACCAGGATCTGGCGCCCGTTGCCGACCGCGATCCCCGCCGACTCCTGGCCCCGGTGCTGCAGGGCGTAGAGGCCGTAGTAGGTCAGCTTCGCGACGTCCTCGCCCGGCGCCCACACCCCGAAGACGCCACAGGCGTCCTGAGGACTTCGGTCGTGGGGGTCGAGGTCGTGGGTCAGGCGGCCGTCTCCGCGGGATCCAGGCACGTTCTCATCCTACGGCCTGGCGAGGTTGTGGAGCAGGAGCGCCTCGGCAAGACAGACCTTCTCGAACTCGGCGAGGTGCAGGCCTTCGTTGGCGCCGTGCGCGCGGGTGTCCGGGTCCTCCACGCCGGTGACGAGTACGGCGGCGTCGGGGAACGCCTCACGGAAGGCGGCGATGAAGGGGATCGACCCGCCGACCCCCATGTGGACGGGCTCGGTGCCGTCCCAGGCCTCGCGGAAGGCCGATCGCGCAGCGTCGTACGCCGGGCCGGTCGCGTCGATCTGGGTGGGCTGACCGGTCTCGCCCTCGTAGAACGTCATCTGGGCGCCCCACGGCGTGTGCTTCTCCAGATGTTCGCGCAGGCACTGCATGGCCCGCTTCGCGTCGTCGCCGGGAGCGATGCGGACCGACACGGTGGCCCGGGCGACCGGGATCAGGGTGTTGCTGGCGTCGGCGGTGCGGGTCGCGTCGAAGCCGATGGTGGCGACGGCCGGCTTGGTCCACAACCGCTCGACGGCCGATCCGCTGCCGATGAGCTCGACGCCCTCGGTGATGCCGGACTCGGCCCGGATCCGGTCCTCGGGGTAGTCCACGTCGGCAGCGGGGCCGGAGTGGAGTCCGGCGATGGCGACGTTCCCGTCGTCGTCGTGCAGCGTGGCGAGCAGCCGGACCAGCGCGGTGACCGCGTCCGGAACCACGCCGCCCCACATGCCCGAGTGGACGCCGTGGTCCAGGGTGCGCACCTCGACGACCCCGTCGCACAGGCCGCGGAGGCTGGTCGTCAGCGCAGGCTCGCCGATGTCCCAGTTGCCGCTGTCGGCGATCACGATGACGTCGGCCGCCAGCAGGTCCTTGTGCTCGGCGAGGAAGGCCTCCAGGGTCGGCGACCCGACCTCCTCCTCGCCCTCGACCAGCACGGTGACCCCCACCGGGAGGTCGGCGCCGAAGATCCGGACGGCCGCGAGGTGCGCGGCGATGCCTGCCTTGTCGTCGGCCGCGCCCCGGCCGTAGAGGCGGTCCCCCCGCTCGGTCGGGATGAACGGGTCGCTGTCCCAGTCCTCGAGGGCTCCGGTCGGCTGCACGTCGTGGTGGGCGTAGAGCAGCACGGTCGTCGCACCGTCCGGAGCGGGCCGGCGGGCCAGTACGGCAGGAGCACCCCCGGGCGCCTCGAGAATCTGAACGTCGAAGCCTTCGGCTCGGAAGAGGTCGGCGGTCGCGTCCGCGGAGCGTCGTACGTCGTCGGCACGGGCGGGGTCCGCGCTCACCGAGGGGATCCGGACGAGTGCTTCCAGGTCGGCTCGGACGGACGGCATCACGTCGAGCAGGGCAGCGCGGATCTGTGTGGAGTCCAGGGTCATTGCGCCCCCCTAGTCCGGGCCGTTTCCCTCCGACGGCCCAAAACAGGGTGGCGCCCGCCCCCGGTCAGCCGCCCGAGACGGCCACGACGGGGATCCCCGGCGGCAGCGCCGGAACAGCACCCTCGGGCGTGTGGAACAGCCACAGCGACAGGTCCCGCAGGGTCGCCCAGTCACCGTCCACCGTGCTGAGCTTGACGATGTCCTCCACCCCCGTGGCGGAGGCGTTCGTCAGGGTGGTCCGCATCCGCAGCGGAGCGGCACCCGGCAGCTCGACGACCATGTCGCCGGCCGGCAGCCACACGTCGTCGTGCATGCGCACGGCCACCCCACGGACCGAGACGTCGACGAGCTGCGCGGGCCTCCCGTCGACCCGGACCGCGATCGGGACCTCGAAGCGATGGGCCGCCCGCCGTGAGGTGGCGTACTGCTCGCCCCGGATCCGGACGACCGCGTGGGAGAGCACCGCGATGGCGACGACCAGCCACAGGCCCGAGGAGACCGTCGAGGACGAGTCGGTCCGCCACGGCACAAGGTCGAGGAGGCCGAGGCCGGCGTACCCGATCAGCGTGGCAGCGGCGATGACCATGCTCACCACGATCCGCGGCACCCGGCCGCGTTGACGCCCGTCAGCAGCGCCCTTGGGCGTCACCTTGAACAGCAGCGCCTTCCTTGAGAGCAGCCAACACAGGCAGGACAGACCGACCGGCACCCGGAGGACCCGGAGCGCGAACGCCGTCCGCCACCGGATCTGTCGGCGCAGCAGCTGCTTGTAGCCCCACATCCGCAGGGCGAAGGCCGTGACGAAGACGCTCAGGAACATCGTGGGTGACACCGTCGAGGTCGCGAC